>JBGSIV010000024.1:0-7290 GCA_041742355.1 Candidatus Zixiibacteriota bacterium | reverse complement strand
TCGGCGGCGTCGGGCTCCGCCGCGGACGGCGCCACCCGACCGATATTGCCGTTGGCGACGCCCTCGATTTCTGGCGCGTGCAGGAGTACATCCCGAATCGGAAGCTCCTGCTGCGGGCCGAAATGCGCGTCTGGGGTGAGGCCTGGCTCGAGTTTTCCGTCGAGCCGCTGGAAGATAACCGCTCCCGTCTTACCCAAACCGCCCGCTACTACCCCCGAGGCCTGACCGGCCTGGCCTACTGGTACGGCGTCCACCCCGTCCATGCCCTGGTCTTCCGCGGCATGGCCCGCGCAATCGGACGGACCGCCGAAAAGCGCTACGCCGACAGTCCTGAAAGTGAAAGGCAGACCCATGACCCGTCCTGACAAAGTTGAGAACCCCATCAAAGTCGGCATCAGCACCTGTCTCCTCGGCCAGAAAGTCCGCTTCGATGCCGGCCACAAACACGACCGCTACATTACCGACATCCTCGGCCACTACTTCCGCTTCGTGCCGATCTGCCCGGAAGTTGAGGTCGGCATGGGCATTCCCCGCGAGTCTATTCGCCTCGAAGGCGACCTCGATGCCCCCCGCCTGGTCGGCAACAAGACACGCGCCGACTGGACCGACCGCATGAACCGCTACTCCCGCGAGCGGGTCGCGCGCCGCGACCTCGCCGACATCTGCGGCTACATCCTCAAGAAAGACTCCCCGAGTTGCGGGATGGAGCGGGTCAAGGTCTACAACGAACAGGCGATGGCCGAGCGCAAGGGGACCGGCCTCTTCGCCGCCGCTCTCATCCAGCGCTTCCCCCTCCTGCCGATTGAGGAAGAAGGCCGCCTCAACGACCACAATATCCGCGAGAACTTCATTATCCGCGTCTTCGCCTACGCCCGCCTGCGCGAGCTGTTCGGCGGACGATTCACCGCCGGCAAACTGGTCGCCTTCCACACCGCCCACAAGTACCTCCTCATGGCCCACAGCCCCGTCCACTACAAGGCGCTCGGCAAACTGGTCGCCGCCGTCAAAGACCGCCCCCCGGCCGAATTGCGCGAGGAATACCGCCGCCTCTTCATGGAAGCCCTCACGCTCAAGACGACCACCCGCAAAAACGTCAACGTCCTCCAGCACATCATGGGCTACCTCAAAACTCAGCTCGGCCCCGAGGAGAAACAGGACATCCTGAATGTCATCGAGGACTATCGGCAGGAGATCATCCCCCTCATCGTGCCGCTCACCCTCCTGCGTCACTACGTCGACAAGCACCGCATCACCTACATCCAGGGGCAGATTTACTTAAACCCGCACCCGAAAGAACTCATGCTGCGGAACCACGTATGACCGACCGGCTCTCCGTACATTTTCTGGAGGATCACGACGACCGGTATGTCGCTGTGCTGTGCGCCCGGCTCAATCCCGCCATCAAACTGACTGTCGGCGCCGACCTCGATGCCTCCCCCGATTTCCACATCCTCGTCGGCGGCCGTTTCGACGAATCCCACCTGACCGCCAGCCCGAACCTTCGCACCGTGATTATCCCCTGGGCCGGCTTCCCGGTGAAACTGCGCGACCTCATGAAAGCGTATCCCCACATAACCGTCCAGACCCTGCACTACAACTATATCGTCGTGGCCGAATCCGCCGTTGCCCTCATGCTGGCCGTATCCCGCCGGATCATCCCAGCCGACCGCGCCCTGCGGCAGGGGAACTGGAACCCCCGCTACGAAGATTCGCCGGCGGTCATGCTCCACGGCAAGACCGCCCTGATTGTCGGCTTCGGCTCAATCGGACGACACATCGCCACGATCTGCCACGCGTTCGGCATGCACGTGATCGCGACCCGGCGCCATCTGGGCGGTGAGCCCCACCCGTTTGTCGAACTTCACCCGAGCGAACAGCTGAATGACCTGCTTCCGCGCGCGCATGTCGTCCACATCTGCACCCCGCTCACATCCGAAACCGAGAACCTGCTCGACCGCGATCGCCTGGCGTTGTTGCCCGACCACGCCATCATCATCAATGTGGCTCGCGGCCCGGTAATCAACGAGGAGGCTCTCTACCGGGAAGTTAAGTCCGGACGGCTCTCGGCGGGTATCGATGTCTGGTACACCTACCCCCAGACCGAAGCCGAGCGCCACCACACACTCCCCTCCCGCTTTCCTTTTCATGAATTGGACAATGTCGTCCTGACCCCGCACTTCGCCAGCAACTCGCGAGAATCCGATGACACCCAGATCGAGGCACTCGCCGATACGCTCAACGAGATCCTGGATGGCGACGAACCGGCTCACCGGGTCGACCCGCAGCGCGGCTACTGAGACCCGCCCATTCGGCGCCACCCCTGCTTTTCTGCCAGGCGCCGCAAATCGGCAAACACCGGCCGCCCGGACCCTGTACTATCTGCAGGAAACGCGAATGCAGGGATTTCCGAAAAGTGGAAGGAGCCGTGTGATGGATCGTGTCAAAAACAAAGTCGCCCTCGTGACTGGCGGCGCCCTCGGCCTCGGTGAAGCGATGGCAAAACTACTGGCCCGCGAGGGGGCCAAAGTGGTGGTCACCGACATCAAAGCCGATGACGGCAACCGGGTAGCTGAGGAGATCAGGCGCGACGGTGGCGAGGCCATGTTCATTCAGCACGATGTCACCGACGAAAAACAGTGGGAAAACGCCATCGGCCAGACTGTGGAGCGCTTCGGACGGCTCGACATCCTCGTCAACAACGCCGGCATCGGCATAGGCGGGAACGTCGAAGAAACCACCCTCGATCAGTGGCGCCGCACCCAGAGCGTCAACCTCGACGCCGTATTCATCGGCACCCGCGACGCTGTCCGGGCGATGCGGAAAACCGGTGGCGGGTCGATCATCAACCTGTCCTCTATCGAGGGAATCGTCGGCGATCCTGGCCTCGCCGCCTACAACGCCAGCAAAGGTGGGGTCCGCCTCTTCACCAAATCAGCCGCCCTCTACTGCGCCAAAGCCGGCCTCAACATACGGGTCAACTCCGTCCACCCCGGCTACATCTGGACCCCCATGGTCGAGAACTTCCTGCGGTCGCAAGGGGATCTCGAAAAGGGCCGCCAGTACCTCAACAGCCTCCACCCCGTCGGCCATCTCGGCGAACCGGATGACGTGGCGTACGGCGTCCTCTACCTTGCCTCCGATGAATCCAAGTTCGTCACTGGCACGGAACTCGTTATCGATGGGGGCTACACGGCGCAGTAGCGAGCTGTTGCGCCCGACAGCTTGTTTCGTATACGACCGCAACTAGGAAACATCTTCATGGTTGGGAAAACTTTTCCGCACCGGGTGCCTGTAGCGAGCCCACTCACCTATAATGGTGCGTTCTGCCTCCGATAACTTGTTGCCGGGAATTCACCGTTGGCATGGTTTTTTCATACGCAGTTTTTTTTGATGATCCTCAATTTTTTATAATGACTTCAAAGGACCGTCCTTGTACTTTCCCGCGTGCCTAGAGCATTGTCGCGGAGAGAAAGACAGAGAACTCTCTGCTTAACCTACAAGGAGGTGCTTTAATGTTCAAACGCTTAATGATTCTCGCATTGGCGATGCTGCTGGTTATCCCGGCCGTGTCAACCGCCAAAGACATGACCGGCAAGTGGGGCCTCGGCTTCAACAACTACAGCGCTCCGATCGGCGCCCGCTTCTGGGTCACCCCGAAAGTCGGTTTGGATGTTGGAATCGGCTTCGAAATGGACGACGTCGATGTCTATGACGATGAAGCGGAAGAGTGGACGACCGAATCGGCCACCGACTTCTACTTCGAAGTTGGCGTCCCGTTCGTCATGGTCCCCACCGAGCGCGTCAACTTCTACCTGCGCCCCGGCATTCAGGTAGCTCTCTACGATTCGCTCAACAATGAGTATGTGAAGAACAGCATTGCGATTACTTTCGCCCCCGGGGTGGAGTACTTCCTCACCGAAGACCTGTCGATTGAAGCGTCGCACGGCATTGCCTATCGGATGGATTCGGCACGCCGGGAAGACGCCGACAGCCGCTCCGCTATCTTCACCTTCGGTGAAAACTTCGCCTTCCTCGGTTTCCACTTCTACCTGAAGTAAGCCGACCGATCTGGTATGGATCAATTCGGGCAGGACTTCGCGTCCTGCCCTTTTCTTTTGCCCCGCGGCGAACCTGCCGGAAGCCCTGTCAATACCGAAGCTCCTCGACCACTTCATAGTGCTGCGAGCGCTCGTCAAACCGCTTGAGCACCCGCCGCGCCTCGACCGGCACATGGGCAACCTCGTAATCATCCCCGGTAAACGCCCGAATATTCTCCAGCGAATCAAACCACATGATCGTCACGAACTCGACTTCCTCGCCGAAATCGCGCCGCAGCACCTGGATCGACCGGTAGCCGAGGATCTTCTTTGCGGCGATCCCAGGAAGAACAATCGAACGCAGCACCTCCAGGTAGGCCTGCGCGTTCTCAGTTGTCGTGTAGCCGTGCCAGATGCGACCAACCATACCAGCCTCCCCGCCGGTTGTGAGCCTGGTTCCGTCGAGCAATGCTCCAAGAAACCCGACATTGACGAAACGACTCTGTATGTTACTGAATCCGATTACTCAATCACGCTGAACAGCTCGCTCAGCGATCCCAGTACATAGTCCGCCCCGAGTTCCTCGCCCCGCGAGTTGCGCACGATCACCACCCCCACTCCCATCTTCCGCGCCGTCAGCACATCCACCGCCTCATCCCCCACGAACACCGCTCCCGACCGCGGCTCGGGACAGAAGGCCGCCGCGGCCTCGGCCATCGCCCGGCCGGGCTTGTAGCCCCGAACATCGCTGGATATCACAAAGTTGTCGAAGTAATCGTGAATGCCGAAGTGCTCCAGTTCCGCGTGCAGTACGTCCGCATCGGCGTCACTGACAATTATCAGACGCTTTCCAGTCGCCCGCAACCGCCCCAGACATTCAAGCACATCGTCATAAAGCGTCGCCTCCTGCGTGAAAAGCTCCCGGTAGTACTGCGCCGCCCGGTCACTCTGATCGGGCAGACCGAACTCCGCGCAGATCTCCGCGATCACACAGGCCAGGAGCGCCTTGACCGGGGCGAACGGCAGCGTCTCGTCACGCAGCATAGCCAGAAACCGCCGCTGCATCACCGGGGCGATCCGCTCCACCAGATCCGGCGCCACTCGCATCGCGAAGTACTCGAAAAACGGCGGACTGTCGACCAGGGTCCCGCCGGCATCGAAAAAGACCGTATGGATCCGACGGCGCGAATTCACCACAATACCCCACCTCTTACGGTCCTGCCGGAGAACACCCGGGGGCCTTCCAACCGACTAAATTTCGATTCCGGACTGCTCACTCGCAGAAGATACGCACCAGCCCTTTCTCGTCGTTAACCTCAATACTCGTCTGGGCAAGCGCACCGACCAGTGCGTCGAACTCCTCCGCTTTGAGATTCCCCAGGTCAACGTCGAGTCCCCGATCCGCCAGGGCGCTGTTGATCCGCGCATTCGCTCCGCCCGGCATCATCGCCCCCAGCTTCATTCCGGTTCGAATGAGACTCAACGGCACGCGCACGTTAACCTGTTCCTGATTCCCCTGCTTCGGGTTCACCTGCACCCGCAGGTACTTCGGCTTGGCCGCCGTTTCCGTGATCGACCCCTCGGCGCCGAGGAACTCGGCCGACCGCTTCAGCGCATCCAGCAGACACTCCGCTTCGTCCGCGCTGATCTTCCCTTCCGCCAGCAAATTGAGTATGCGGCGACGTTCCTCACTCATCACGACCTCCTTGCTCCAAATACGTTAGTGCTTCATGGATACTGATATCCCCCCGCTCAAGCCGCGCCAGAACTTCCTCCCGCCCCGTCTCCGGTTCGAGGTGCACCTCGACAAAGTCAAACGCCTCCCCGATCCGGTTGAGCCGATTCTTCACGGTCGGATAGCTGACCCCGAACAGCTCCTCCATCTTCTTGATCGATCCGTGGCTCCGGACAAAGGCCGCCACAAAGAGCTGATCATCGGCCGTCAGCCTGGCCAGCGGGGGCAGCTCGAATTCCCCTTCGATAACGATACCAGTACCATCTATCCGCACCCGCTCAACGACAAATCCCCGGCCTCCCGTCATCTTCGTCAGTTCATGCCAGTCCTGAGCCGTAAATCCTCCGATTCCTCATTTTCTTAACTTCTATACGGAGTGCAATGAGAAAAGTTAAGGGTAAACTCCATTTTCTTGATTTTATACTGAACACGATGAGAGTCCGGAAGTCAGCAGACCCCGGACTGACCGAAGAGATACCGGGCAAGATTAGTCGGTATTACGCGCGGCGATCGCTGGACCGATGCCGGCCAGACCCCGAGAGCCCCTTGCGAATTTCGTCCACGGCCCAGATCATGCTCGACACCAGCACAATAAGTCCCCAATCCGTCCACGAGAGCGGCGTCGTGCCGAAAAGCGTCTGCCCCAACCCCGTATGCACAACCCCGACCTGCAGCACCACGGCCGCGAGAACCCCAAACAGCAGCCACCGGTTGGTGCCCAGGCCTATCGTGAACACCGATTCGTACTGCGATCGGGCGTTCATGGCGTGAAACCACTGGAACGCTGCGAGTGTCGTAAACGCCACCGTGCGAGCGTGCGCCACTGTTCCCGTCTGGAGCTCGTACCAGAACAGCCCGAGCGTCCCGGCCGCCATGATCGGGCTCAGGAAGGCGATCCGCCAGATCATCGAGCGGTTGATTATCGGCTCCTGTGGATCGCGCGGCGGCTGTTGCAGCACCTCTTTATGTTTCGGCTCCAATCCCAGCGGAACGGTCGCCACCCCGTCAGTCACGAGGTTGACCCAGAGGATCATCACCGCCGTCAGCGGCAAGTCTAATCCCAGGAGCAGCGCTCCGCCCAAGGTGAGGATCTCCCCGAGGTTGGTAGTCAGCAGAAAGAATGTCACGCGGCGGAGGTTGTTGAATATGACCCGTCCCTCCTCGACCGCGTTGACAATCGTGGCGAAATCGTCGCTGGTGAGAATCATATCCGCCGCTTCCTTGACCACCTCGGTGCCGGTGCGGCCCATCGCTATCCCGATATCCGCCCCCTTGAGCGCGGGGGCGTCGTTGACGCCGTCCCCGGTCATCGCCACGATGTGCCCCTGCTCTTTCAGGGCTTCCATAATTCTGAGCTTGTGCGATGGCGCCACGCGCGCGAACACCCCCGACTGCAAGGCGGCCGCCGCCAGCTGTTTGTTATCCATCCCGTCGATATCGGCGGCCGTGAGCGCCCGGCTCCCGTCGCCGATCCCCACCTGCCGCGCGATCGCTAGCGCGGTGGTGGCGTGGTCGCCC
>JBGSIV010000023.1:0-7211 GCA_041742355.1 Candidatus Zixiibacteriota bacterium | reverse complement strand
GGCCGAGGGCAATGCCGGCGTTGATCGCATTGAGACGGTAGGTCAGGCCCAGCACCTCCTGGACGAACGTCGCCAGCACCAACAGCGAGAAGAAGCCCAGGACCACCGAGGGAATACCCGCGAGGAGTTCCACCACCGGTTTGATGACCTCGCGCATGCGCCGTGAGGCAAACTCGGCCGAGTAGATGGCCGCGCCGACACCGAGCGGTATGGCGAAAAGCATCGCGATCAGGGCGGCCTTGATGGTCCCTATAAAAAGCGGCAGCAGCGAGTACTTGGGGTGATTTGATTCGGGCTGCCACTTGAACGTGGCCTCCTGGCCCTCTTTCCACTCCTGCTTGAAGACCATCTGGCCGAGGGTAACCTCCTCGCGGACGAAGTCATCGGTGAAGATCGGCACCGCCTCCTTGAAGATGAAGACGAAGATGAGCCCTACCGCAACGAGCGCGGTGAGCGCGGTCACCTGGATGAACTTCTCCCCGATCAGTTCCTTGATCTTCGACTTCGGCTTGAATTCGTATCGCTGCATGGCTTCCCGTTTCATGCCGGCAGGCGGTTGTCCCGCCTGCCGACACTATTAACCTGTGGTGCGCCTGAACGGCACGGGCCGATTCAGGCCGGATCGCTACTGTACTACGTTCTTCTGGGCCAGTTCCTGCGGAAGCGGAACATAGTCGATCTCGGCGGCCAGCTTCTGCCCGTCCGGCGACAACGCCCAATTGATGAACTTCTTGATCTCGCCTTCCGGCTTGCCGTTGAAGAACCAGTAGAGCTCGCGGGAGATCGGATAAGAGCCGTTGGAGACCGTCTCGAGCGTCGGCAGCACGGCCGCCGTGGCATCGTCCTTCTTGACTCCGGCGAACTTTACGCCGGTAGCCCAGGCGAGGCCGCCGTAGCCGATACCGTTGACGTCCTTGCTGACCGCGTTCACAACAGCCGAGGTCCCCGGCAGCGTCTGGGTGCGGTCGGCGTAGTCTTCATCGGCCAGCACGTGCTCCTTGAAGAAGACGTAGGTGCCGGAGTTGTTCTCGCGGCCGTACAGGATGATCTGCGCGTCCGGGCCGCCCAGCTCTTTCCAGTTGGTGATCGCGCCGGTGTAAATGCCCTTGAGCTGGGCCAGGGTCAGTTCGTTGACGGTGTTCTTTTCATGCAGGAAGACCGCGATACCGTCGAGCGCCACCGCCACCCGGAAGACATCCTTGCCGTTCTTCTTGGCCAGCGTGTACTCTTTCTCCTTCATGTCGCGGGAGGCCTGGCAGATGTCGGTCGTACCGTTCAAGAGAGCCGCGACACCGGTGCCCGAACCGCCGCCGGAGACCTGGATCACCGTGCCGGGGTTCTGCTTCATGTACTCCTCGGCCCAGCGCTGCCCGAGGCGAACCAGCGTGTCCGATCCCTTCATGGTGATCGAGCTCGCGCCGATAACCATGCCGGCCGCCAACAGCAGGCCCGTGAGGCCAAACATAATCTTCTTCATTACTTTCTCCTCTGTTCGATTCCAACAATGATCAGGCTATTCAATCCTGTCAATGTTAGGTTTATGTTAGTAACCCGATTTTTCTGCTTCCGGCTCAGAATTTCAACTGCAGGTCGAGCTGCAGACGGTTGAAATCGTACTCGTCATCGCCCGAGATGCCGGCCGTGTTCAGGAAGTAGGTCCCGGCCAGCGTCATATTCTTGTCGATCTGGTAGGCCGCGCCGAACTCATGCCCCTTGCCGTCGGTACCGCCGTCGCGGAAGTCCGAGTCGGTAAACGCTCCCACCACCGCATCCCGCTCCAGCTCGCGGTATAGGTAGCGGACTTCCCATGAGCCTGGATCCTTGATCTTGCCCGCGATCGCGCCCACAAGCCAGCCGGTTTCGAGGCTGTCGGCCGCGGTATTGTTGACATAGTCCCCGACGAGCATCACCGGGACATCGTTGATCTTGTGGGAGACTTCGGCGAACAGCTCCAGGATCTCGTAGTCGTTGAGGTAGACAAATTCCCCTTCATCTTCCTCGGAAGCGGTATTCCCGGCCGGATCTTCGACGTCGTAGAAGACAGGGAAGCCGGCGACGTTGACATAGTTGAAGAAGCTGCCGCCGACCATGACGCTGGACTTCTTCTCGTTGAAGTGGAACCGGGCGGCCACCTGTCCGGCGCCGAGCCAGGTGTCATCGCCACTCGAACGTTCATCGATCCACAGCCCCGACCCGACGAACTTCACGGTGACATTGTCGAATTCGTTCTCCAGCACGAGCGCGCCCCCTTCGGGGTTGAGATCGGAGTCCCACACCAGCTCGGTGGCGCCGGGGATGATGAACGGGTTCTTCATTTTGCCGCCCATGAGGGCCAGGCTCTTGAAATTGCGGGGAGTCAATTCGAAGTAGGCCAGGTCAATCCCGATGCTTTTCGTTGTGAAGGCATCGTCGAACGTCTGGTTGGTCGAGATCGGATCATCCGATCCGGAGGAAACTTGGAAGACGATGCGGGCGGCATCGGAGACCTGCCCCTCGATCGCCAGCCGGGCCCGGAGGCGCTGACGGTGACGCGCATCGGCCGTGTCGTTGTCCTTGTCCAGGAGTTCGTGACGGTAGCGAAGATCCCCTTTGACTTTGACGCTTTCAGTCCAGTCAGCGGCGTTCGCGCTGCCGACCGTCATCGCTGCAACCAGCGACAGGATGATCCCTCTCTTCAAGTGCTTCATTGTCCTGTTGTACCTCTCTCTTGCTTCTGGTGATTTACTTCAATCAAGTGTTTTGCGTTAGAAGTCCATTTCACGGTTCTTATTCTGTTAGCATTGACCAAGTGAACGCGGGCACTATTAGGAAATTGTTAGGGCCGGATTAATTCGGCGTGTTGAAAGGGAAGGAGCTCAGGGAAGGAGCTTCGGGAACGTCTGGTGTCTCCCCCGTCCACTATCGACGCATGACGCGGGCTACATGGCCCTGCGACCCCGCAGCACACATCGAGGTACTCAAGTCTGTCTTGGCAGATCCGTGCGCGGCAGATGTCCTCATCTGCCGCGTAGGGACGGGGCTTGTCTCCGCCCCTCTTGGAGGCGGGGCTCGCCTCCGCCCCTTCTTCATGTCAAACACGCAGAGCCGTGTTTGACCTACCTCGGAATCAGCCAAATGTCAAACATGCAGAGCCGTGTTTGACCTAATAATCGTCACCCTGAGCGGAGTCGAAGGGTGACGGTGGCAGGATTCCGGCGACTCCTGCCCCACTCGATTCAATTGGCGAACCCACCGCAGGCTTTGAGCGACCCGGTGATTGGTATATATAATGATCTGGGGTGTGATTTTCGGCATGACTTCTTCATGTCAGGTTTCTCGGGGCCGTTAGTCCTGTGGAAACTCGAATGAGTCCGGGGGGCTGCTCAATGCAATGGGAGGCGATCCAGACGGGAAGGTCGGCAGATCAGGTTCTGGGCAGCGCGATCGTGAATGTGCTCCCCTTCCCGACCGTGCTCTCGACACTCACCTGCCCGCGGTGGGCAAGGGCAATGTGCTTGACAATGGCCAGCCCGAGGCCAGTTCCCCCCTGCTGGCGGCTCCGGGCCTTGTCGATCCGGTAGAACCGTTCGAAGATGCGATCAAGGTGTTGCGGCTCGATCCCCGGGCCTTCATCGGAGACATACAGCCGCACGCTATCGTCGGCGAGGCACGCCCCAACCCGGATCGCGCTTCCCGGCGGGCTGTAGGTGATTGCATTGGTGAGCAGATTGACGACCGCCTGCTCCAGCAGGTTTGGGTTGACCGGCGCGACCAGATCGAACTCTCCCTCGAGCACCAGGCTGATCTCCTTCTTCCCGGCCTGAGCCTCGCAGTTCTGCACCGCCGCGCGGAGCACGCGCCCGACCTGCTGGCGTGACAACTCAATACCGCCGTCATCCTGTCCCTGTTCGATGCGCGACAGGGCGAGGAGATCCTCGATGATGTTGTTCAACTGGTTCGCCTGGCGGGAGATGATTTCGAGGAACCGCCGGGCATCTTCGGGGCGATCGATCGCGCCGTCCTGCAGAGTCTCAATAAACCCTTTGATCGAAGTGATCGGGGTCCGGAGTTCGTGTGAAACGTTGGCCACGAATTCCTTGCGGACATTTTCCAGGCGGCGGAGGCGGGTGATGTCATTGAGCACGATCACACCGCCGACCGGGCGGCCGGTGCTGTCGCGCAGGGTGGTGCCATGCACCTGCAGCTGCCGCTCGCCGTTGCCGGTGAGTTCGATCGCCCCTTCCACCGGCGTTTCCGATTCCAGCGTTTTGGAGACCAACCGGTGGAGCTCGCTGTTGCGGACGACCTCGTGCACGCTCCGCCCGATCGCCGCCTGCGGCGCCACTTTGAAGAGGCGCCCGGCCGCGGCGTTGAGATTCAGTATGCGCTCCGCGGCATCCACCGCCATGACGCCTTCCACCATGGCCGTGAGAATCGCCTCCTGCTCGGTGCGCTGGCGGACGGTCGTATGAATGCGCTCGTGCAGTTGCGCCGCCATCTGGTTCATCGACTGCGCCAGGCCCGCCACTTCATCGTAGCCGGTTACCGGCAACGTGTGACGGAGTTCGCCTCGGGCGAAACGATCGGCCCCGTCTTTCAGGTCTTCCACCGGCTTGGCCGCCGAGCGGGCAATCCACCAGCTTACGGCTGCCGCGAGGAGCGCGAGAAGCGCACCGATAATCAGGATGTCGCCGGTCAGGCTGCCGGAAATCGGCCCCGGCTGAGCCTTGATGTCGACCTCCGGCACCGAGGTCCGCACCACCGCCGCCACGCTGCCGTTCAGGTTTATCGGAATCGCCACATAGAGCAGCTCCCGCTGCAGCGTGTTGCTGTAACGGACAGCCGTCCCGAACCGACCGGCCAGCGCCTCGGCGACCTCCGGACGGGAGTCGTGCCGCTCCATCTGATCGGTGTCCCGTTCACTGTCTCCGGCCACCCGCCCGCCCGGGAGAACGACCGTAATGCGCGTTTGAGAGGACTGCCCGAGAGCCCGGCTTATGGAATCAATCGCCACCGTGTCGAGGGGCATCAGGTGCGGGGTGATCAGCGGAACGATCAGCCGCGCCCGCATCTCGAGATCCTCCACCGCCTGCCGCTGGTGGATGCCCCGGGAGACTTGGCTGGTATACAGGTAAACAACCGCAGTCGCCAGCGCCAGGACGGCGACAAACGACGGAAACAACTGCCAGAGCATTCGCCGACGGCGCACTTACATCTCCTTGAAGCGGTAGCCGACGCCGCGGACGGTTTCGATATACGCGCCGGCGTCGCCGAGTTTCTTGCGCAGGCCGACAATCTGCACATCGACCGACCGGTCGGTCACGATAGCGTCGTCGCCGCGAACCTGGTTGACAATCTGGTAGCGGGTGTAGACCCAGCCCGGGCGGCGGGCCAGCAGGTGCAGGATCTGAAATTCGGTGTGGGTCAGCACGACCGATTGCCCGGCCACCAGTACTTCGTGGCGGCCCGGATCGATCACAATATCGTAAATCGACGTGCGCACGGTCGCATCCTCCGGCCCCGAAAGCTTGCGGCGGAGCACCGCCCGGATACGGGCAACGAGGACCTTCGGCGAAAAGGGCTTGGTGACGTAGTCATCCGCCCCCAGTTCCAGCCCCGTCACGATATCGCTCTCTTCCCCCTTGGCGGTGAGCATGATGATCGGGATCTGCCGCGTCGACTGATCGGTCTTGAGCTGGCGGCACACCTCCAGCCCGTCGATGCCCGGCAGCATCAAGTCCAGCAGAATCACCTCGGGCGCATCTTTGCGCGCCCGCACCAGTCCCTCCTCACCATTGACCGCTCCGGATACCCGGTAACCCTCACGGGCCAAGTTGTAGGAGATGAGTTCCTGGATGTCCTGTTCGTCTTCGATTACGAGGACTGCCTCTTTACCCACGTCGTGTCTCCATCGTTTGTGACGGATACTTACCGTCTCAAGGTAAAACGATTTGGCCCGCAAGGAAACGATGAAGTTCCTGTTAGCATTTCGTTAGAACCGGGCAAATATCAGCTATTAGCCCGGTTCGGTCAGGTTGTACTTCTTCATCCGGTAGATGAGCACGTGGCGGGGGATCCCCAGCTGCAGCGCCGCCTGCGACCGATTCCATTCGGCCCGGATGAGCGCTTCGAGGATCAGCTTCTTCTCCGCGCCGTGGAACGTCAGGTCGCCGTTCAAGGCGATGGTGCTCCGGGGAACGTCGGCACCGGCGCTCCCCCCGCGGCCAAAATCCTCCGGCAGATCAGCCGTCGTCAGCGTATCCGCCTGCCGGAGAATGACCATGCGTTCGACCAGGTTCTCCAGTTCGCGGATATTCCCGGGCCAGGGGCGGTTCATGAGGCACCGCATGAGATCGGGCGAAACAGTCAGCGCTTCCGAGCGGCCGAACGCCCGTAGAAACTCCTTTACGAGGATAGGGATATCTTCCCGGCGCTCGGCGAGGCTCGGTACCCGCAGCGGAATGACATTGAGGCGGTAAAATAGGTCTTCGCGGAACGAGCCGTTGGCCACTCGCTCTTTGAGATTCACGTTGGTCGCAGCCAGCAGGCGGACATCGACTTCGACCGTCCGCTCGGCACCGACCGGCTCGATCGTCCGCTGCTGAATCGCCCGGAGCAGCTTGGCCTGCAGGTCGGTCCCGAGCTCGCCGATTTCATCGAGGAAGAGCGTGCCGCCGTCGGCCAACTCAAATTTCCCGCGTTTGTCGCGGACCGCGCCCGTAAACGCCCCCTTGATGTGGCCAAACAACTCCGACTCGATCAGCTCGCGCGGTATCGCCGCGCAGTTGATGACGACAAAGTCCTTGTCCGCCCGATGGCTCTTGTAGTGGATCGAGCGGGCCACGACCTCCTTGCCGGTGCCGCTCTCGCCGGTGATCAGCACGGTGGCGTCGGTCGGCGCGATCTTATCGACCAGCGCCATCATCTCTTTGAACGGCCGCGACACGCCGACAATCCGTTCCAGCGCGACCTGCCCGTTGAGCCGCCCGCGCAACAGGCGGTTCTCATCGGAGAGTCTGCGAAACTTGAGGGCCTTATCTATGGCGACAAAGAGCTGATCATCCTCGAAAGGCTTGGTGAGATAATCGAAAGCACCGAGCTTCACCGCCTGCACCGCCTGGGCTACCTCGGCGTGCGCGGTGATGAGAATCACTTCGAGATCGGGCTGGATGGTGCGCACCTGCTCGAGCAGCTCGATTCCGCCCAGATTGGGCATGCGCATGTCGGAGATG
>JBGSIV010000022.1:0-4700 GCA_041742355.1 Candidatus Zixiibacteriota bacterium | reverse complement strand
GACGAGACCGGGGATGCGGGACCTCTGGCTGCGCATGGCGCCGAAGGGGTTGGTGGCGCCTCGCCAGTCGAGGCGCAGGCCGGTCCGCACCAGCGTGCGCAGTTGGTGCCGATCGATTGCCTCGGCTGGCGGGGGGTTCATGCCGACTGCTCCGATTCGGGACGGGGACGATTGACCGTATCGAGGATCGCTCGGGCCTGCTCCGCGACATTGGCTGTGCCGGTGAGAGCGTTGAAGGCCAGATCCAGCGACGGGTGGCCGGTCTGGGCAAGAATTTCGGCAGGCGTTCCCTGCGCCTGGGCCCGGCCGTGATTGATAATCAGGAGGCGGTCAACCAGGCGTTCGACCACATCGAGCACGTGAGAGCAGAAGATCACCGTTCGGCCGCGCTGGGTCTCCTCGCGTAGGATTTCCTTAAACAGAAGCACCGCATTGGCATCGAGACCGGAGAACGGTTCGTCGAGGATGATCAGTTCCGGGTCGTGCAGAAGGGCGGAAACCAGCAGGACCTTCTGTTTCATCCCCTTGGAGTAGTCGCGAATCTGCTGGTTGGCCGAGTCGCTGAGTTGCACCAGGTCGAGAAGGCGCGCCGCGCGGGCCTCGATCAGATCGGGATCGAGGTGATGAAGGTGGCCGACGAAGGTCAGATACTCCCCTGCGGTGAGGTTGTCGTACAGGGCGCAGTTCTCCGGGACGTAGCCAATGCGGGTCTTGAAGGCAAGGTCCTCGGCGGGGGATATTTCATTGTCCTGCCAGAGGATGGAGCCGGCATCCGGCCGAAGAATCCCCACCAGCATCTTGATCGTAGTCGACTTGCCGGCGCCGTTGGGGCCAAGAAGGCCGAAAATCTCGCCTGTATCCAGGCGAAACGACAGGTCGTCAACTGCCCGAACTGATCCAAAGGAGCGACTCAATGAACGCACTGCTATCACAGGAAATCCCTCCGTGTCAGGTTTCGCGCGAAGATAATCAGGCTGACCGACGTTCGCCACAACAATCCGCTCTCCCTCACTGCCCCAAGATCAGGGACGCCCGCGGTTTGGTTTTCTCCACGATTCACGAGGTGGAAGACCCGATAATTCCCTTGCGGACAAGGGATTTTCCCTTGACGGACAGGACTAAACATAGTACTTTATAGCGTGACATTGGTGGTCACCGTAGATGCATCACCACAGCAGTTCACAGGACGAAACCGACCACCAATCCAAATTGCAACGATATAGGTAACCGGAAGTAACACATGAGCGATTGCTACCTCTTCTTTTCCTAGACATCGCCCCACAGATTACTTCCCTAGAGGGTAGGGATGGCGGCTTTTTGCTGCCATAACGCAGGGTCCTACACAATTTCAGGTTGTCGGCATTGCCGTCGAAAGATGCATGCGTAACCGTCCTCGCAAGCGGAGAATAATCGTACTTAGATCCATGCGCCGGCCGAATGGCGTGTGGTATATCGCACCACGCAAAGGGTAATCTATGCAAAGGATCGACGCAGGTCACGTTATGACAGAAGCGCCGGGACGAAGGGGATGTCCCGGGCGAGCTCTTCTCCTTCTGGCAGCCATGCTTCTGGCTGCATTTACCACCGCTCAGGCGAACAATACCATTCTGAGCTTCACCGCAAACATTCCCGACAGTGTCTGTCCGGGCGGTGGTTTGAATGTCTGCGCTAAACTTGAGGAATCATGCGGCGGAGGCAGCTATGCTCCTCTGCCGAATCGATGGATTCTGTTTTTCATCAATTCCGGCGGATGCGGTGTCAGCACCGGCCAGGTTCCGACCGACTCGGCTCTGACGAACAGCCAGGGTATCGCCTGCGTCAACCTCGATATTCCCTACGCTCCCGGTAGTTACGCCCTTCGGGTAAAATTCCTCGGCGAGTCCAAGCCACCATACTGGAAACCGCCGAACGGGGGGTGCAATCCGAGTGCCCGTGTCCAGCTGTCGTCATCCAACGACTGCGAAACGGTCGTTATCCATACCTCGGCCTGCACGAACCCACCGGCAGCAACATGCCCCGGCGACACCGTGATAACCCTTTGCGAACTCGGCGAGATCTGCCTTCCGGGCTTTGCGTGCTCCGACATCGACGGTGATCTGCAGTCGTGCTCCGTTTCCCTTGGAACGCTTAGCGGCGGTACCGTCTGCTTCACTCCTCCCGCAGCCGGAATTTACAATATAGTCCTGACTGCGACAGATGCCTCGGCCCTTACGGCCACTTGTGTCACCACCGTTGTCGTGGAGGTAAACCAGACACCGGTCGTGTCTCTGCCGAACGACACCTCGATGTTTCTCTGCGATCCGGCCCAGCTCTGTTTTCCGGTCGAAATCAGCGACGCCGACTGCGATGTAGTTTCGGTAGTCACATCCCACGGTTCGTACTCGGGCACCCTCAGTGGTTTTGACCAGATTAGACGGCTGGTTGAGATGGGCGCCACGGTAACACAAGTCGGTGGCGGCCAGCCCGGGAAGAATCTTACCAAAGCCTCGGATTTTGTCTCACCCGTCAATACTCAGTCGGGCGTTTCCGTGAATCTTCCCGACTTTGCGTTTGCGGCCACCGTTGTCAACCCCGGCTCATTCCCGACGGGAATTCAGCCCGGCAATTCGGCCACTCATCTGCTCGGGGCGCCGACCGACCTGACCTTCACCACGCCAGGGGCAGGTGGTCCGGACGGCGGTGACGGCGACGGATCAGTGGCGTTTGGGAGCGGCAACTACTGCATTCTCGGCCTTGCGACGCCGGTCACGACCTGCTACGGCTCGCCATCGGACTTCGTCCTGCTCACCAACACTGATGGCAGCGGATCAGTCCAGTTGGAATTTCGGCTCGCGGGAACGACGGTTCACTCGCTCACCCGCACGGTCACCAATGGGGCGGTCGGCAGCGGAATCGGCGGCGTGACGTTCGATCTGCCGGATGGTATCACGTATGACCATATACGGATACAGTGTTTGAGCGGCATTCTCGAAATCGACGCTATCGCGTCTCGCACCGCGCCGTCGAGCACGACCACCGATGTCTGCTTCACAACAACCGGCAGCGGATTCTACGATGTCATCGTGACCGCTACGGATGCCTGCGGAAATGTCGGTGCGGACACCATGACCGTGACCGTGTCGATGAACCAGCCGCCGGTCGCCAACGCCGGCAGTGACCAGACCTTGCGGCAGTGCAGCAGCGGGTCTCTGTGTTTCGGCGTATCGTTCAGCGATCCGGACAACAATATCACCCTGACCGAGAAGGTCTCAGGACCTGGGACATTGTCGGGCAACCAGATTTGCTTCACGCCAGCGGCGCCGGGGAACTATACGTTTATAATCCGGGCGGTCGATGCCTGTGGCGACCAGGATCGCGATACGGTCGTCGTCACGGTCACGGGCAATCAGCGTCCCTATGCAGCTATGCCTCCCGATGTGACGGTGTTTCAGTGCATCGCGACGCAACTGTGCCACCAGTTCACCGCGACTGACGCGGACAACGACACGCTCACTTGGACGAAGCTGGCCGGGGTAGGGACAGTGACCCCGCAGGGGTTGTTCTGCTTCACACCAACCACCTCGGGAATCTACAGCGTCGCGGTCGTCGTAACCGACCCGTGCGGCACGGCCGATACCAGTTCGATCAAATACACGGTGACGCTCAATTCGGCGCCGGTGGCAAACACCCCGGGCTCCGCGGTCAACCTCTTCCAGTGCGCTTTCGCCCCGGTCTGCCATAATTTCACCGCGGTTGACGTCAACGGCGGGACGCTCACGTGGACCAAGCTCAGCGGAAGCGGGACGGTGAGTCCTGCCGGGCAGTGGTGCTTCACGCCGGCCGCGAACGGAACCTACACGGTCACCGCCAAAGTGGCTGACTCGTGCGGCGCGGCCGACACGGTGAGCCACACGTACAACATCACGGTCAACCAGGCGCCCACGATCGCATTCGGCAACGACACGGCGATCTCGCTGTGCGCTCCGCAGCCGATCAGCCTGAGTTACGCGACGAGCGATCCGAACGCCGGGCAGGTGTTGACGGAAACGATGCTGTCGGGCTTCGGAGCAATCGACACGACCCTGAACAAAGTCTGCTTCACGCCGTCGACCAACGGCATGTACCAGTTCATCGCCCAGGTCACGGATGCCTGCGGCGCAACCGATGTCGACACGGTGAACGTACTCGTCAGTTTCGGTTACTTCGCGAATATCACCTGCCCGACCGAACCGATTCCGGTCTTCCTCTGTGATCCGGATCAGGTCTGCCAGATGCTCCCGGTTACACCGGCTTCGGCGACCGTGACGACGTCTTTTGGCACCTGGGCGAACGACCAGCTCTGCTTCCAGGCGGATACGAGCGGGACGTATGTCATCCGGGTGATCGCCGCCGCTTCGTGCGGCAGCGATACGTGCGTTGTCACGTTTAACGTGAACATCGGTGCGGCTGCTTCGATCACCTGTCCGGCTCCCCAGCTCGATTCGCTGTGTGTTGCGGACACCGTCTGCACACCGATCAGCATAAACGGGACCGGGGTCACGGTGAGTGTCAGTCCGATCGGCTGGTACGCCGGCGGTAATGTCTGCTATGTGGCCGACACCTCCGGCACCTACGCCCTCACGGTTATTGCCAATACCTCGTGCGGCTCCGATACCTGTACGTTTTCCAGCGTGGTGGCGCTAAACCTGCCGCCGGTTGCGGTCAACCCGCCGGCGACGGTC
>JBGSIV010000021.1:0-6957 GCA_041742355.1 Candidatus Zixiibacteriota bacterium | reverse complement strand
GGCGGCCCGTTTGCGCCCTTTTGCTGTGCTGAATTTGCACAGCCTTCCTGCTCCAACCGAGCCTCTTACCCTTGCGCGGGTTATCCCCGTGCTCTTCTATCAAGTCCTCTCCCCCGCGGGCCGATATGGTAGAGAAACCGCTGGTTCATCATTTTCAGGAGGTTCCTATGCGTCGTTTTCTCTGCATTCTGTGCGCGGCGGCGATAGCCTTGTCCGCGGCGGGCATGGTCTCGGCCGAGACCGAGAAAGATATCGTCAATCGTTACCTCAAGAAGATCGAAAAGAAGCAAACCCAGAAGTTGAGCTGGCTGTCATTGAGCTACACGCTGAACCGGATCAACCGGAACAACGACTACAACAGCTTTGCCAACACCGTGTCGACGCAGTTGCCCGAAACCGATCTTCCGTGGCTCGGGCAGGCCTCGACTTTCGGCGTGGACTTCGGCGTGAGCGTGAAGTCAAAGCTCATGTGGACGGTGGGCGGCGAATACTGGATGAAGTTCGGGACGAACGACGACGGGCCGTATACGTACACGCCCGAGGCGGGCCTTTCCCTCGCGGTGGAGAACCTGCAGAGCGAGGTCAAAGTATACGGGGTGACGACCGGCCTGCAGTACTACATCTACAACGCGCCGTCAGCCAGTCAGCCGCTGAACGGTCTTTCGGCCCGGGTCAACGGCACGGTGGGGTACTATCATGCCGCCTGGGATCTCTGGCCGGAGTACCAGAACCTGAACCTGGCGACCTCGACGAGCGAAAGTGAGAATACCACGTTTGAGGGGAACGCTCCGGGATTCACGCTGGGAGTAGGCGGGGATTACCCGTTGAACTTCTTCAACATGAACCTGGGTGTCAGTTTCGGGTACATGTACCTGAACTTCGACAATGTTGCGTGGTATAATTCACAAGATCAGGAAGTTGTGGTCACCTATAACGGTGCTTCTGATGGCCGGGTTGACCTCGACCTGTCCGGGTTCCGCGGGAAGGTTGAACTGAAGCGGTTCTTCTCGTTCTAAACTGCGGCTCGGAGAGAGGTTGACAAGCGGCGCGCAACGCTTCTTATTGAGCGGGACAACTGCCAACCTCAGATGGAGATAAGAACTTTGACCAGCAAGTACATCAGCATCGGGCGGCTTCTGACACTGATCGTGGCGGTGGCGGCCGTGGCCCTTTCGTCGGGTGCGGCCGAGAAACTGACCGCCGCCAAAGCGGGCACAATCGGTCAACCGACGGGCCAGATCGCGTTTATCCGCAACGGCAATATCTGGGTGATGAACGCCGACGGCACGGGGCAGCAGATGATCAGCGAGGTGACCAACGCTGACGGCCGTCTGTCGTGGGCGCCCGATGGTCGGCGGATCGCTTTTGTCCGCTCGGGCAAGCTCCAGCTCAACGGTCCGGACCCGATGGTCGGCGGCTTCCACAAAGTCTACGACCTGTTTGTCGCCTGGCTCGATTCCGCCTATGCCAACAACCGGCTGTGGTGGACGCGGATCACCGATGACCTCGGGGCGCGCGGGCCGGAGTGGTCGGCCGACGGCCGGGAGATCCTGTTCTACAAGGACATGAACGCCAATGTCGCCAATGCCGAAATGCCCAACTACCAGGTGTGCTCGATCAACCCGGACGGGGGCGGCCTCAACATCCTCCGGCGCGACTGGCAGAATTTCGGCGACGACTTCCTGACCACACCGACGATCAATGCCCAGGGTCAGATTGCGTGCGTGACGATGTACGAGAACAAGCCGCAGGGGCTGGTTGTCCTGAATCGGGCGAACTTCATGATTTCGATCGATTCGATTCGGGCGCTGACGTTGAAAAACCTGAAGAAGGTGGCGCCGGCGTGGTCGCCCGACGGCAAGTGGCTGGCCTACATCTACAACGACATCAATGCCCCGGGCATTTATGTCGCGAGCCCGGACCTGAAGGAGAATTACCTCGTGTATGCTCCTCCGGTCGGCACGATGCTGTATGTCAATCCCCCGTCGTTCTCCCCCGACTCGAAGTGGCTGACCTTTTCGACCACAGACGGCTCGGTGTGGATCTGCGACATCATGGGCAACGGCGCGCGGCGCCTTACGCCCCCGGGCATGGACAAGAACCCGGCCTGGTCCCGCAAGTAACGACGCATCCCCTCGGATACATCAAAGCCGCCCCAACCGGGGCGGCTTTCTTATTTGCGGCATCAGGCGAAACCCCTACCGAAAGAAGATCAGGGTGATAACGGCGAAAACCGGAACCAGGATCACGGCGGAATAAGCCATGTAGCCGAAGAAATGCGGGACCTTGACCTTCTGCTCTTCGGCAATCGCCTTGACCATAAAATTGGGGCCGTTGCCGATGTAGCTGTTGGCGCCCATGAAAACAGCTCCAAGGCTGATGGCTTTGAGCAGGTCGACCTGCACGCCGGCGACCGCCTGCAGGCCCTCCGCGGGCATGCTCCGGGTCACGCTTTCGGCCAGCGAGAAGAAGGTCAGGTAGGTGGGAGCGTTGTCCAGGAACGAGCTGAGGCTCCCGGTGAGCCAGAAGAACTGCCACGGCCTGGTGATGCCGAATTCGGCCCCTTTCTCGCCGAGGATCATCAGGAGGGGGACCATCGTGATGAATATCCCCGCGAACAGCACGGCGACCTCGATGATCGGACCGTAGGTGAAGCGGTTATCGCGGCGAATTTTCTTCGAAGTAAACACCAGCGACAGTATGGTCATCGCGGCCATGACGAGTTCGCGGTATGGCGTGGGAACGCGGAGCGCGACCGCGAGAATGACGCCGCCGAGGAACAGGAAGTTGATCAGCCCCTGGACCCTGATCGGCTCGACATGCAGCCGGTCATAGGTGATGTCAACCCGTTTCTCCCTGCGGTAGGCGCGGAGATCGAAGACGTAGAAAATGCCCAGCACGATGGCGAGGGCCAGCAGCCACTCGGGCAGAAGCGAGAAAGTCCAGAAGAACGGAACACCGTTGAGGTACCCCAGGAAAAGCGGCGGATCGCCGAGCGGTGTAAGGCAGCCACCGATATTTGAGACGACGAAGATGAAGAAGACGGGGATGTGGCTCGTGTGCCTTCGCTCGGCGTTGGTACGGAGAATCGGGCGGATGAGCATCATGCTGGCGCCGGTGGTGCCGATGAAGTTGGCGAGCACCGCGCCCACCAGCAGGAAAAGCGTGTTGGTCCGGGGGGTCGCGGGAACATCCCCGGTCATCAGAATTCCGCCCGAGATGATAAAGAGCGAACCGAGCAGCACGATAAAGGCGATGTAATCCTCCATCGTGAGCAGCAGTTCACCCGAGAAGTGCTGCAGGAGGTAGATGAGGATGGGGATGCTGACGATAGCGCTGATGATTGCCTTGTTGCGGTTCTTCTCCCAGAAGTGCGGGGCGGCCAGCGGCATTATTGCGACGAGCAACAGAAGGGTGACGAAGGGGATGCCGGAAAACCAGGGGATTGATTCCATGCTGTCAACCAGGTCAGTATAGAGCTTTGCGCATCATATTGGGCACAATGCTATCCGCCGAAACGGGCGTTGTCAAGGAGAAAGAGGATACGGAGCACCAGTAAGAAACGCCGGGTCGGCGAGACCCGGCGCTTGGAACGTTCGATTTGGCTCTCCCCTACAGCTTCTTCCAGTCGGCCAGGAGTTCGACCAGGAGGCGCAGGCCGATGCCGGTGATCCCCCTGGGGATATACGGGCGGCCGGACTTTTCGACATCGACATACGCGATATCGATGTGCGCCCAGGGCCAGTCGCCGATGAAGTTCTCGAGGAAAGCGGCGGCGGCGATGGTTCCGGCCGGCTTGCCGCCGGAGTTGGTCAGGTCGGCGATTGGGGATTTCATCTGCTCGCGCATGTCGTCCCAGATGGGAAGCGGCCAGACGCGTTCGGCGGTGGCTTTCGAGGCCTCGCGGATCCGCTCCAGCAGAGCGTCGTTGTTGCCCATGATCGGCGCACCGGCGTAGCCAAGGATGTAGAGAGTGGCTCCGGTGAGCGTGGCAATGTCAATCACCGCTTCAGGCTTGAAGGTATTGGCGTAGTCGAGGGCGTCGGCCAGCAGCAGGCGCCCCTCGGCGTCGGTATTGATGATTTCGATCGTTTTACCCTTGCGGGAAGTGACGATATCCCCCGGACGGGTAGCGCGGCCCGACGGCATGTTTTCGGCCAGCGGCATGAGACCGACGACATTGAGCGGCAGGTCGAGGCGGGCGGCGGTGATCATGGTGGCAAGGACGATAGCGGAGCCGGTCATGTCCCCCTTCATCTCGTGCATATCCTGGGCCTGCTTGAGGCTGATGCCGCCCGTGTCGAAAGTCACGCCCTTCCCGACCAGGACGATCGGTTTCTGGCCCGGACGTCCGCCCGAGTGCTTGAGCACGATGAACCGGGGGGGCTGTTCGGATCCCTGGGCCACG
Organism: Candidatus Zixiibacteriota bacterium; assembly: GCA_041742355.1. Taxonomy (GTDB): domain Bacteria; phylum Zixibacteria; class MSB-5A5; order GN15; family FEB-12; genus JAGNLV01. Next base: position 2,549 of record JBGSIV010000021.1, on the reverse strand, counting down.
GCGAGGAGCGCGCCCATCTTCTCCCGCTTGATGGCGGCTTCATCGAGCACCGTGATGGCGACACCGTGTTCTTTGGCCAGCGCCTGCGCCCGTTTGGCATAGAGGACAGGGGTGAGATGATTGGCCGGGGTGTTGGCGAGCTGCCGGACGAGGAGCTGCCCCTCGGCGATGATCCGGCCGCGTTCGACGGCCGCCTGGAGCGGCTTCAGCTGCTTCTTGTCGTCGGTAATAAAAACGATGTGTTTGGTCTTGACGCCGTTGTCGGTGTCACTCCCCGACTTGAATTCTAGGTGCTGCCAGCCGCCGAGCAGGTACCCTTCGATGATCGCCTGAGTGGATTGCGCGTCACGTCCGGCAGCGGCGAACGCAACGGTCCCGGCGGCCGTCACCGCTTTGAGGACACTGGCCCGACCGGCGGCCCGGCGCAAGGTGTCAGAATCGACTTTGGCGGACTCGCCCAGGCCGAGCAGGACGATTCGGCGGGCCTTGAACCCCTCCGGATTCACCAGCACGGCATGCTGACCCTCTTTGCCGGTGAACTCGCCGGTTTGCAGCAAACTGGCCACCGCGCCGCGCGTGGCCCGATCGACCTCCACCACGGACGAATCAATCGCCTTATCATACTGTGGGACGAATAATGCAAGCGCGTCGGCGGCCACGGCGGCCGCGTCCTGAGCGAGATACTTGATATCCACTCGTTGACTCCTCTTATCGGAAGTTGGCTCAGTCATTCTCTTGGCCCGGCGCTCAGCGTTTGACGGCATACTTCAGGTCGCTGTTTTCGCGATCCTGATAGGAGAGGTGGGGACGCCCCTCGCTGTCGATGGCGAGGTCGAGGTACGCGCCGACCACGCCGAGGCTGTCGGCGATCTCAATTCCCCACGCGCCACTGTTCTTCACGGCGTATTTCACCAGACAGCGCACCTCTGCACCAGCTCCCGGCACCTCTTCGTGGTAGCCGATGCGCGGGCGGTTGGCGCTGTCGAAAAGCAGCGTGCAGAACAGGCCGGTCGTGCCAGTCGCGCTCTCATCCACCGTCTCGACCGTCCAATCGCTTCCGGATCGGGTGGCCAGGTTGAGCTTCCACGACCCCGTGCCGGAGCTGTACGCAATAGACGGGACGTTGCCCGCGCCGAGATCAATCGAGCAGTACTGCCCCAGCGACCCCGGGCCGGCGAGCGTGTCGCGCAACCACAGAAAGTTGTTGCCGGTCGTGTACCTCAGGGAGGCGAATCCGTAAAGACCCATCTGGTAGGCGATATGCATCTCGCCGTCGGGTTCCACCGCTATCGACGAGAAGGAGACCTCGCCGGTGGTATCCAGTTGCAATCGCGTCCAGAGGGAGTCCCCCTCGAGGAAGGCAACGTACAAACCGGAAACCGTATCGACCGTCTTCCCGTAGCTGATGTACGGTTGGTTGACGGCATCCAGCGCCATTGCCGGATACACGCCGACGGCGCCGACGGTATCGACCGGCTGGATATCCCAAACTGCGCCGTCGTCGGAGCGGGCGTACTTCAGGTCGCCGTTCTCGGCATCGGTGTAGGCGACATGGAGCCGTCCCTGCGAATCTATGACCAGGGTGGTGAAGGTGGTGGAGGCTTTCCCGAAGACATCCGGATCTATCAGCGCGATGTGCCACTCGGTGCCGTCGAAATAGGCGTAGTTGAGGTCATCCCGGGTACCGTCGAAATAGACGATGTGCGGCAGTCCGGTGGCGTCGACGGCCACCGAGGTGAAGTAGCCGGTCAGTTCGGCCGTGTCGACGAATTCGGTGAACCATGCGGTCGGTTGCGAATCAACCGGGCCGTCGTCGTCACCGCATCCCCAGAACGCAAAGCTGGCGCCGGTCGCCAGGGCCAGCAAAACAAGCAGAAAGATCCGTCTCATTACAATCCCTTTCCACATCACCGTGATGGGGTGTAGTATAGCGCATTCCCCCAGCCGGGGCAACAGCCGATCGGGAGCACTCATTAGAGACGAATCAGAACTCGGTTTTGAGGAATAGATCGAAATTGCGCTCGGTTTCGGCGAGGTTGTCGGAGCCGAACTTGTCGAGGAACGCCTCGGCAAGGACGAGGGCCGCCACGGCCTCGCAGACGACACCCAGGGCGGGGACGACGCAATTGTCGGTGCGTTCGACCATCGCCTCCCCCTTGTCCTTGGTGACGACGTCGACGGTCTTGAGGGGCTGGTTGAGGGTGGAGATCGGTTTGGCCGCGACGCGGGCGATGACATCCTCGCCGTTGGTGATGCCGGCCTCGAAGCCGCCGGCGTTGTTGGTTTTGCGGTAGTACCGTTTCCGGCGCGGATCCCCGGTGGGGTCGTAGAATATCTCGTCGTGGACCTCGGTGCCGCGCCGGGAGGCCATTTCGAAGCCAAGGCCGATTTCTACCCCTTTGACGGAGTGGATGGCCATGAGGGCGCCGGCAAGGCGGCCGTCGAGGCGCTGGGACCACTGGCTGAATCCGCCGAGGCCGATGGGCAGGCCGCGCACGATGATCTCGGCGACGCCGCCGAGGGAGTCGCGGGAGGTCTTTGCGGCGCGA
>JBGSIV010000020.1:0-45909 GCA_041742355.1 Candidatus Zixiibacteriota bacterium | reverse complement strand
CCGGTCTTGAACAGGAAGTTGACCAGGTACGTCAGATCGGCCACGTTGATGATGTCGCCCCCCTGACCATTGCAGTCGGCGGCAGCCGGGATAGCCGGCGGCGGACCGGTGCGGAACAGGAAGGTCACCAGGTACGTCAGGTCGGCCACGTTCGGGATCGCTGTCCGGTCGTTGTTGATGTCGCCGCAGATCCAGCTGGCCACGGTCAGCTGCACCGGCAGCACCACCCCCGGCAGCACCGGGTCGTTGCTTGAAAGCCCCAGCTGGCCCTCGTACAGACCGTCGTCCAGCTCCGTCGCGTCAAAACGCACCCGCACCGTCGCCGAACCGTACGGCTCCACCGACCCGCCATCCGGCTCGGGCCACACCCAGCGCGCCGCCGTGAAACTCACCGCCAGGTTGTCGTGCATGTAGCCGGCGTTGTACACCACCGTCAGACCGTCCGTCCCAGTCGGGTTCTCGATCCCCACCGTCGCCGCGTTCAACCCCTCGCTGTCGCTGCCCGGGTTCATCGTCGCATACTGCAGCACGATCTTCCCCGACGGGTACAAGATCGCCTGGCAGGTCAGGCTCCCCGTCCCCGACGGGTACTGGTAGTTGCGGATGTCCACGAAGGAGACGATGAACCGACCGGCATCCTGGTAGTACAGGATCTGACCCCCGTTGGCCGGATTGAGATCATCCCACCACAGGGCGATCACCGCATTGGGAACCGCCGCCGTCGGCAGCACCGTGTTCACCCGCGACGAACTGCCGCTGCCAAAGGTCAGGATGCCGTTGGACCCGAGGTACACCTCGCTGTACACCGAATCGTAGTACGGGAAGGCAAACCCCAGCGGCACGGCCGCCGACATCGCGTCGTCAGTCAGGCTCACGGCCGTCCCCAAAGTGCTGATGTCCACCCACTGGTAGACCGGGCCCCCCGGCGCGTCGCTGTCCAGCCACTGGTACCCGTAGCCGTCCGGCCCCCCGCTGCCTTTACCCGACCCGGCAAAGAACGGCTCGGGAGCATCCCCCCGCTCGCTCTGGTGGTAGCCCAGCAGAGTCGCTTCAGCCGCCACCGCCGCCGGCACCGGCCGCTTGACGTCCTCGGCCGTGCAGTTCAGGCTGTACAAAAGCCGCCCCGGACCGCTGTTGGTGATCACCAGCTCCACGCTCCCGCTGTCCCCCGGCGCCAGGCTGTAAGCCAGGCTGCTCTGGTTCACCCCGCACACCGGCGCATAGATGTGCAGGGACACCGGGACGCTCCCGCTCGGATGGCTCGGGTCATCGGAGGTATAGGTCAACTGCCCCGTGTAGTCACCCGGCAGCTGGCCCCCGCAGGTGACCCGCACCAAAAGGATGCTGTCCGCTCCCGGCAAAACCGTCAGTGAACCGTTCAGGCAGCTCAGCCAGGGCTGGCCGCTGCTCACGCTCAGGTGCAAAAGCCCCAGACCGGTGTTGCTGATGCTCAAAGCCAGCGTGTCCACATCCAGGCTGGCCAGGCTGTCGCTCAGGCTCTCCGGGGCAAAGACCAGCCCCGGCGCGTGCACGTACAACGTCACCGCCAGATCACCGCTCGCCTGGGCGTCGTCGTTGCTCGTGTAGTGCAAAGCCCCCACGTGCGACCCCGGCGCCACGCCGGCCGCATTGTAGCTAAACGGAATGTCAAGGCTGTCTGATGGCGGCACGTAGTACTGCTCGCCGGAGCAACTCAGCCAGGCCACCGACGGAACCAGCCGCACGCGCAGGTTGGCCGTCCCCTGGTTGTACACCCGCACGCTCCCGACCGAAGTCTCCCCCGCCAGCAGGCTGTCGGTGAAGCTCGTCTGGGCAAAGACCAAGAGCGGATCCCCCTCCCCTCCCTGGTCGTAGCCTTTCAGTTCGATATCGTCGAGGTTCCAGCCACAGTAGTTCCAGCTCCCGTCGGTCGGACCCAGCCCGAAACGCACCTGGAAGTCCGGGTTGCCGTCGGCGTAGGCCGACACGTCGTAGAACGCTTCGCTCCAGCTGGACGGATCGCTCCCGGCGCTGTTGGCCCACACCTGCACCCAGGCGCTCCCGTCGTACACCGCCACCCGGGCCTGGTCGTAGCTGGGACCCTCTATCCCCAGCCAGTGCCAGTAGCGCAACTGCACCCCGGTGTAGTCGGAGCAGTCGATGACCGGCGAGGTCACCCAGTACGTGCTGGACAATCCCCCCGCGTAGTCACCCCCGGTCCCCGAAGTCAGGTCGTTGCCCAGAACCCCGTTGTCCGACGTCGGCGTGTGGTCCACCGCCGGGTCCGGCTGGCCGTAGCTGTCGGCCCCCGTACCCCCGGTGGCCGGACCAATCGTCCACTCAGCCGCCCCCCCCAGCCCGCTCCAGCCCTGGTTCAGCGCGAAGTCGTCGGCGAAGAAGGCCTCCCGGTCACCCACGATCAGGCTGAAGGGCAACGCCACCGTGTACCCGTTGGCCGCCGTCACCGCCAGCGTCACACTGACCGTGTAGCCCATCGGCGTGCTCGGGCTCGCGCTCACCTGGAACACGTCCCCGCTGTTGCCGGCCGTCCCCGACAGCGAATCCACCCGGCCGAAATACCCCTGCCCATCCAGCACCGTCAGGTACGGATCCCCCGAGGTTAACACCCCCGAAACGTCAAAGGCCTCCCCCGTACCAACGTTGCTCACCGTGACCACCAGCTCGGCTGATTCCCCGGGATCCAGGATGCCGTTACCGTTGCCCGCGTCGGCGATAGTCACCAGGCTGAACACCAAAGCCGGGGCGTGAACCTTGACGGTAAACGTCCCCGTCCAGGTGTCACGGTTGCTCCCCGACACCGCCAAATCAAACACCACACTGTGGTTGTCCGGCGTGGCCGGCGACAGGCCAAAGGCAAACCCCCCCGGCACCAGAACCACCCCGTTCTGACCCGGAATCGTCCCGTAGCTCTCAAAGCCGTCCGTGAGCGTCACGTACGGGTCGCTGCAGGAGAGCGTGGCCGACACATCAAACGCGTCGTCCGGGCCAACGTTCTTCAACTGCAAACCCAATAACACGCTCTCACCAACATCAACAACACCATTCCCGTTACCCAGAACTTCTGTGATTTCCCGATCGTCATATACGCAATAGGGACCATCGGGAGCGATGACCATCATTGTGTTGATGTAGGGCTGACGGAACTGACCGGTGACAACAATATCGACCTCGCCGGGGACGCCGAAGGCTGTAATGGGCACTTCGACAGAGCCGGAAGCATCGACGTAGGCGGATCCATGCAGGACGCCGTTCCTGGAGATACCAATGTAGGAAGACGGCGCGGCCTGGACAGACACGGAAGTTGCGGTGAGCAGGATTGTGGGCGGATGGGTAACCGGATTATTCGCCGGAACGCCCATGTAACTCATGACCGAGGGATCGCCCATCAGGTGGTAAATCTGCCAGTAGTAGGCGATGCGGGAGCTGCCGGATTCGGTGACAGCCATGTTTCCGGCGAAGATAAGGGCGGAGTTGGTGATGTAGTGGTGCTCCGGGATTTCGCCGTGGTCATGGAACAACCCGTCGTAGGCGCCCTGGCCGGTCTGCTCGTAGGTGGCGCCGGAACCAACAACGGGGCCGTTACCGACGCCCCAATAGTAGTCTTCGTACCAGTAGGTGGAGTTGGAACCTCCGATGTACCCGATACCGCCGCGGTCGGCCATTTGCAGGAAGGCCTCTCCGAAGCACGGTGTGCTGTAGTCGTCACCAAAGGTGTTCGACAGGCAGCAGTTGCCGATGCCGAGGAGGTACTTGTGGTAGTTTGTCAAGCCTGACAGATCATCGGTTTCGAACGGCGGATCGGCATGCCCCGCATGGCTGCAGTGGGCGGTGTAGTTGTACAGCGCAACGCCGTCGGACACCGTCTGAATAATCGCGGCTTCAACCGAACCGGAAGAGGCCGGGTACAGCCAGACATTGGGGGCGATCCCGTGGGCGGCGTTGAAGTAATAGGTCGTGCCGTAGTTGATCTGGCCGTTGCCGTGCGTGGGGGCGTAAGTGCCATCGACGCCGGACACCATAGTGACTTCGGCAAGGTAGCCCGGATCGGGCATCAAGTACTTTTCGTACTCGATAGTCTTGTCGATTTGCGGCTGCAACTGCGCCGTGTTCTGGGCAGAGAAGCGGCCGTAGTAAATCTCCGGAAAGTTGTCGTTGGTGAACTCGCAGAAGTAGAGGTCGGAGATGTGCTCCCCGTAGTCGTGGGCCGGAATCTGCTGGTCGTCGCCGACGAAGAGCACGAATGACGGCGCTGGGTTTTCGGGCGGCTGGGCCGCGTTGTAGACGCTCTGAATATATGATTTGATCGCCGTCGTGGTCGAGCCGATGACATCGGTGTAGGCGACGATGACATTGAAGCCCTTCTGAGTCTTCCACTCGATAAACGGCTGCAACTGGGCTTCGAACATCCGGTGGGAGATGATGAGATACTTCACCGGATTCTTGACCAGGTCGTGCCGCTCGTCGGAGCGCTGCTGGGTGAAGTTCGCAACGTGAGAGAAGACCGATTCATAATACGGAGACGAGTAGGTCCGGACCATCTGGTCGGTCAACGCCCAGTCGGGGTTCTCGTACGTGACGTTGACAGTCAAGTTCTTATGAACGCGGATGGTGTGAGTGACCGGGTCGTACTCGATAGGCGAGATGGTCACAAAGCCGAGGTGGACGTCGCGCATCGTTCCAAGTACCCCGGACTGCGCCAACGGCAGGGTGTAGTAGCCGGCCTGCTCGTAAAGCGCTTTGTTAAACTCAAACGGAACGCTGGCCGGGTCGTCGGACTTGGAGATCGACGGCTGCACCGGAATCAGGATGTTCCGAATTCCGAGGTCGGCCAGTTTGATCTCCTCGACATCGCTGTCGATCACCTCGACCCGGAGGCGCGCGCCAAAGGGAATCGAGAGGAGCCGATTGACCGTCGGCAGGTCGGGTTCGCCGATTCTCTGGGACCGGTTGGAACCCGCGAAACTGAGCAGTGTAAAGTCCCCTTGCTGTGTTGTTACATCGTGGAACTGCAGTTCGCCGATACCAATCTCCAGACGAACACCATCCCGGTTCAGATCAGTCACAGCTACCTGGCTGGGGCCATCAAGTGTGACAGTCTGGACTGCGGAAGCGGTGGTCGTTAGGCAGAGGCACGCAATACACAAGGCAACCAATAGCAAGTACCTCTTCATGACTTCCTCCTAAAAAAACGGACTGTATGGTGAGTGCACGGCTGGTCGCATTAGCTGTAGAGACTCCACTCCCTTCGGCGGACAAACCGGGTCATGGACGGAAAAGTGTAAGTTACAAATAGTATAATCGTTGACACGCGTTTAGCAAAGGAAAAGTTCGAAGTGGCGAAAGCCCGCGTGCGAAGGAGCTTCAGTTGAAGCCCCTTCGCCCAGGACTCTCCCGCTGCGTCGCATTGGATTACTTATTGGCCGTCCGCTCCACATTGCTGCCTTTCGCACTGGTCTCGTCTGATCGCATGCGACACAAGAAGCAGACACTTAGAACGGCATTAGTTGAAGATTGGCCTTGACATGCTGTCAAATGCAGACTAATCTATCTATAGAATCAAGGGATAGTCCGCCCGCAGTGGCACTTCACCGTTCTACGCCTGAGGTGTTCTTCGTCCATGATACGCCGGTTACAAGGCAAGCCTGTTTTCACGGCCGCTTGTAGCACGCTGCACGGCCGCTCGGTAAATACTGACATTCAAGTCTGCAATAACCCGACAGTTTCCTGTACTGGAGGAGGTGGTGCCTGACGTAAGACTCTCCGACCCACACCTTTGATGCCGTGAGCCGGTCCACCCGACTCATCGCCGAATAACCGTCAGAATCGAACAGAGAGAGGTAGCACCATGATCAAATTGCGTAAGTTCCTGGTTGTCTCCATTGCACTCTGTGCCATTCTCACTCTAGGTGCAACAGCGCTTCTTGCTGACAGCCCACGCGACCTGGACAAACAGCAACGGGCTGCCACCCAGGCTTCGCAGAAACCCGTCGCTACATCCACTCAACAGGTTCACCCCGATGTGGCGGCCAAGCTCCAAATGGAAGCAGAGATCCAGGCCAAGCTTCAGGCTGACGAAACCAACCAGCCCGAAGACGGCAGCCAGCCGGATCCTGTGAAACCGGCTCGGGTCACCAACAAAGCTCATCAGTCCGGTCCCAGCGCAATCCGCGGTCGGGCCATCAACTATGACAAGCGGTTGATTTACCTCCTGGAGGACTTTGAAACCGAAGTTTTCCCACCCACTGATTGGGCACAGATCAATACTGATCCCGGCTACGGCTGGTTCCTCGGAACCTTCTCGGGCGGCGGTACACAGGCTGCTCTGGTCACCTGGCATGCACCGGGATACGTGCAGGACGAATGGTTGATCACACCTCAGATCAATGCCAGCGGGGCCAGCAGCCTTCTCCGGCTGGAATTCGAGATGTTGAAGGGCTACGACTATCCGCACGACTTCAAAGTGCACATTTCTTTCGACGGCACGAACTTCACCGAAGTCTGGGATTCCTACAGTGTTCCATATCCGGCCCATGAATGGTACGGCGTGACGGTCGACCTCTCGGCATATGCCGGTGGGCAAAACTTCTATCTCGGGTTCCAGTACTATGGTGAGGATGCCGATCTCTTCGGTCTGGACAATGTCGTTGTGACGGATGATGCTCCGCCGGTCGGGCGCTGCTGCTACGGTGATCCGACCAACCCGAGCTGCGACGACGTACTTCAGTCCGAATGCTCGGCCCTTGGCGGCAGTTGGACTGCGGGAGTCAATTGTACTGACAACCCGTGCCCGATCTCGGGCCCGAACGACAACTGCGCCGATGTGACGCCGGAAGCGCTGCCGTACACGTTTACCGGCAACAACGAGGGCGCCACGTTCGATACCGAGTGCCAGTATTTCACCGATTATCCGAATGTCTGGATCGCATTTACGATCGATGAATGCTCGGATGTTACGGTTTCCTACTGTGGAAGCCCGGCAGGGTGGGGCAACGGTTGGCTGAACATGGTCACCGACTGCGGCTGTGGTACGCTGGTCAGCTACACGAGCTACGACTTTGACTGTGCCAACGGCAATCCGAACATCGTTTTCGAACGCCTGGAACCCGGTACCTACTACTACCCGGTCATGCTTGACCCGGAGAGCGGGGCGGCCGGTAATTACTCGATTGAGGTGACGGCCACAAAGTGCCCGGACGCGCCGGCAAACGACGACTGCGCGAATGCCGAGGCTGTTGGCGACGTGACCAATTTGGCCTTTTCGACGGCTGCCGCATCGTGGGACGGCGGTGGTACCTATATTGTAAGTCCGAACATCTGGTACTGCTACACCGCGACCTGCGACGGTCTGGTCACAGTCAGTCTGTGTGGATCGTTGTATGACACCCGCTTGGCCGTGTACGACGGTTGCGTGTGCGGCCCACTCGGGGCCGTGATTGCGACGGATGATGACGCTTGCGACCCCGGTCTCCAATCGGTCGTGAGCTTCCAGGCCGATGCGGGGGATCAATTCATGATCGAGGTCGGCGGTTACAGCAGCAACAGCGGCGACGGCGTGCTGACGATTTCGTGTTCGGACGCCCCGGCCGTGCCTGGTGACAACTGCGCCAACCCGATCAAGATCGATATTCCCGGTCTGCCGTTTGTCGATAACGCCCAGTACACCTGCGGGCGCTTGAATGACTACAGCAACACCTGCCTGGGTTCGTACGACGGCGGTGAAGACATCATCTACGAAATCACCGTGGCGACGGACGCGACTGTGAACATCGACTTGGACCCGCTCGGCACGACCTATACAGGCATGCTTCTGTCGACCGACTGCCCGCCGACCAACTGCATCGGCTACGTGACCGGCTCCAGCGGCACGACGCATAAGCGGCTGACTTGTGTCGACCTGGCCCCGGGTGTGTACTACCTGATGATTGACACGTGGCCTTCTCCGGCCTGTATCCCGTCGTTCAATCTGACCATCACTGACACCGTCTGTGTGGCGACGGAGAACGACAATTGCGCCGATGCCATTCCAGTCGGCGAGGTGGCCGATCTGGCTTGGTCGACAGTCGGAACGTCCCACGACGGTCCTACCGGCTGTATGAGTTCGCCCAATATCTGGTATGCGTACAAGCCGGGCGGTGAAGGCGATGCCACGATCAGCCTGTGCGGCTCGTCGTTTGACACGAAGCTGGCCGTTTACACCGGTACGTGCGGCGCGCTCACGCAGATCGCCTGCAACGACGATGCCTGCGGCGTCCAATCGGAGATCGAACTGTCCGCGGTTGATCCCAACCTCACCTATTATATAGAGGTCGGTGGCTATTCGGCCAACGTTGGCGACGGCATTCTCAACATCACGCTCACCGGCGGGTGCGAATACACCTGCACATCCGGTACGCCTGAAGGAGAGACCTGCATCGAAGACTACGGCTCCGACGTCACCAACGGCGGCTGCAACGAAGTCACGCCGGTGTTTGGCGCAATCGCGTGTGGCGAAACTGTCTGCGGTACCTTCAGCACCTACACGCCGGATGGCACAGCCAACTATCGCGATACTGACTGGTATCTCTTCACGCTGGAGAGCTGGTCAACGGTCACGCTGAGCGGCAATGCCAACTTCCCATACCTGATCGGCTTCCTGGAGGAGACGGTGCCGGGTATCGCTACCTGCGACAACCTCACCGGTTATCTGAGTCCGTATGCGACATCCGACGAGTGTGTCCCGTCGAGCATCACGGCGACCCTGCCTCCCGGAGACTACATCGTGTTTGTCTCAGGTCAGGCGTACTCGGGTTATCCGTGTTTGGCCGGGCCGTGGGAGTATGGTATCACATTGACCTGTGTGCCGGCCGAACCGCAGGCCTGTGCGGCCAGCGGCGGTTGCGACGAGTTTATCGAACAGGTCATAATCGGTACCATCGACAACACCTCCGCTTGTGACGGGTATGCCAATTACACCTCCCTCTCCACAAATGTCGAGGTCGGTGGCAGCTATCCCATCACGATAGTCGTCGGCGACGGCTACTCGTCCGATAGGGGCGGCCTCTGGGTCGACTGGAACGATGACCTGGTCTTTGACGTGGCCGAGGAGGTGGTACTTGATGTTTCGACCGGTGTCGGTCCGTATACCGGCACGGTGGTCGTCCCGAGCAATGCCGTCGAAGGCAACGTGCTCATGCGCGTGCGTGTGACCTACAACACGACGCCGACTCCGTGCGGTGCTGATACCTACGGCGAGGTCGAGGACTACACGCTCACGGTAGGGACTCCCGGTCCGGTGTTCACGCATGCGTACTCGCCGAATCCGATTCTGGTCCTGGAGAAGTTCTCGGTCGGCCAAAATTGGGGCCATCTGTATCTGAGCGACGCGGCTCTGGCGAGCGGCGACGCTGCTGATATGGAAAACGTCGAAGTGAAAATCGATGGTTGTCCCGTGCCGCTGAACGGAACCAGTGTTATCACGGGCGGCTTCGGTGAACTCACCGGCGACGTTCTCGACGTGCAGTTCGATCTCAAGCAGTATGTCCTCTGTGCTGAGATTCAGAACGGCGGGCTCATCTGGGGATATGTCGATTCCTTCTTCGACGTCTTCTATGAGATCGACGGTGTTCCTGGCCAGATCGACGACTTGAAAGCGGTCGTGCGCGGACACGTTCCGGGCGACCTCAACCGTGACTTCGCGGTGAATGTGGCTGACCTGACATACATGGTCAACTTCCTCTTCCGCGGCGGCACGGCGCCTCTGGATATGGCAAACGCGAATATCGACGGCTCTGTGAGCACGCAGCCGAACGTGGCTGACCTGACCTACCTGGTCAACTTCCTGTTCAAGGCCGGTCCGGCGTTGCAACATCCGTAGGCTCATAATACGTTAATCGCTTTACGAATAGGCCCGCCGGCGTTTTCGCCGGCGGGCCTTTTTTGCCTGGGATGGTTAGCGATTCAGCTGAAGTCGTGCACGGAGGGTCTTGTTGTTAAACGGGGTTGCAGTGGAGAGCACTTGTCAAGAGCGTTGCCGGCACTAATGAGACGCCATGAACCGGAGGCGCAAATCGATAGACAGGAACTGAAACGTCTGTTCATAGAAGGTCTTGAGGTAACGTCGGAGGTTGGGGAGGGGGGAGTGATCGTTACGGTGGCCAGGCAGTAGGGCCACTCAGGGCGGCCCTGCTGCCCGTATCCACAATGTCTTATAGCGGTGCAGGGACTCGAACCCCGGACACGCGGATTATGATTCCGCTGCTCTAACCAACTGAGCTACACCGCCATTATTGCCAGTTCGTCGCAATACATCGACTCCTGGCGCCACAGCACGCTGTCAAGGTCGCGCTGCAAGCCTACTAATTTAACAATTCCAGCCAACCTGTCAAGATTAATGCGGCCCCACTTTGCGTGCACGGCAAACCTTCCCGGCGCACACGCTTTCCCCTTTGGAAACGGGTCCTCCGCCGCGACGAGGGCCTCTGCCGAAACCTAATCCCGCGCAGAGACCAAGATCCCCTGCTGACCCTTGACCCCGGGTCTGGCACCGGTCGTAGCCCCCCTTTCCCTGCCTACGTGATTGCCTCCTCGCCTGTGCCAAAACAACGCTCCGGCGCAGATCGCGTGACTTACCTGTGTCCAAAATGTGAACCTGAAGCATGGATCTGGAGGTGCTTCTCCGATTCCCCCACCACTCACCGCCCAAAAAATAAAGGAGCCACTCTTGCTCCAGTGGCTCCCTTCAATCCCCACCTCTTACATACCCTTCACCGCCATACCGACTATGTAAGAGAAACTAACGTCGACAAACCTATACACAACATCCATGCCGGAAGGTGACGGAATCCAGAGTTGCCAGTTAAGCTCTTATCGTACTTACGGATAGACCGTCGTGTCCGGCCCTGCTGCATAGGTCCCAAACAGTCGCGGCGCAGATGCTGCGACAGGAGTTGTCACGATTACCACCAACCCAGAGTCCAAATGATTGGCTCGCAACACCTAAGCATATCCCCGCGAAGGCCGCCCTCGAGGCGCACAAAGAAAATCTGCGGCGGTACACTGACATTTTCTGCGCCGCCGCAGACCGTGATCTCAGGCTATATAATATCGAAAGACAGCCGTTGCCCGGCAACCCGTCTACTTCCGCTTCTTGGCCAGGTGCACCGACATCCCGTGCACATCGTGCGCCGCTTCCATTATCGACTCCGAAATCACCGGATGGCCAAAGATGAGCGACCCCAGCTCGGTCGCCGTCAATCCCCGGTTGATCGCCAGCGCAGCGACATGGATCGCTTCGGTTGCGTGCGCGCCGACCATGTGCACCCCCAACAGCTTGTCAGACTTCTTGTCGGCAATCACCTTCACCTCACCGGCAATCTCGTTCTCGGCGTGCGCCTTGCCGAGAGTCCGCAGCGGGAATTTACCGATTGCCAGGTCATGCCCCTCTGCGGCCTTCTGCTCGGTCATTCCGACCGAAGCTACCTCAGGATGCGTGAAGATCACCGAGGGCACCCCGGAGTAGTTCCTAGTCGTCTTGCCGCCAAGAGCGTTGTCCACAGCCACCGAGCCGTCATGGACAGCCGTGTACGCCAAGAGGATCTCGCCGCGGACATCGCCAATCGCGAAAATATTGGGGATATTCGTGCGCATATCCTCGCCGGTGGGAATCGACCCATTCTTGTTGGTTTTGATCCCGACTTCCTCGAGACCGAGATCCTCAGTGTTGAACGCCCGGCCAACCGCCACGAGCACCTGGTGCGCCTCAACTGTCTGCCCGTTGGACAGCTTCGCCTGTACCAATTCGTTGCCGGGCAGCACCTGCTCGACCATCGTCTTCGTATGCAGGTTGATCCCGAGTTTCTTCATTTCGCGCTCAAGCAGCTTGGCGCTCCCGGCGTCCTCCAACGGCAGCGCTTGATCGAGCATTTCAACCACGGTCACTTTGACATCGAGCAGCGCCGCCATGCAGGCCCACTCGCAGCCGATCACACCGGCACCGATAATCAGCAACGACTGCGGCAGGTGGTCGACCTCCAGCAGGTGGCTGGAATTGAGAATCCGCTTCCCATCGACCGGGAATGTCGGGATATTCCGCGATCTGGAACCTGTCGCGATGATGATGCTGTCGGCCTTGAGTTTCGTCTCGTTGCCGTCCTCGTTCACCACGGTAACCTGGTTGGTCCCGGTGATCCTGCCGTAGCCGTTGCAGGTCGTCACCCCGTGCGACTTGAACAGCTGACCGATCCCGCCGACAAGCATCTTGACAATCTTGTCCTTGCGTGCTCGCATCGCCATCCAGTCGTATACCGGCGCGCCCGGGAGCGTAATCCCGAACTCCGCGGCATCCTTCATCCGCTGGTACTGGGAAGCCGAGGCGATAAGGGTCTTCGACGGAATGCAGCCGACATTGAGGCAGACCCCACCCAACTCGCCTCCCTCGACCACCGCAACCTTGGCCCCCTTCTGGGCCGCCCGGATCGCCGCTGTGTAGCCGCCCGGGCCGCCGCCTATAATGACGATATTGAAGTTCTCTATGACCGAATCTCCTGAATGAACATTACTCGTTTTCTGAGGCTAATGTACGATATTCGGGGCGATTGGCAAGGTTAGCGGCTCAAAAAAAGAGGCGGAACCGACGGTTCCGCCTCGTGTCACTATGCGCCCTGAGCGCAACGGTCGGGGATCGGTGTTAAAAACCGCCCGAGGCCTCAAAAGTCAGGACTACCCTTACGCTATCAACGGTGTAACCGGCCGCACCGTCTCCGGGCGAGGTCCCATAGTAGTGGAACCTCCCCTCTTTCGCCAAGCGACGAAGTTCGGCGACATTCTGAATGTATCCAAGCGACTGGCCGTAGGTTACATGGGTCTGAGTCCCGACGCCGCCCGCAATCGCGAGATCGCCGAACACCTTGACGGTGTTGGCCTGCAACTGAGCAAGCGAGTTCCATTCGGTTTCACCGTAATCGTCGATGTACACCGCCAGTGTATCCGGAGCGGCCTGGTTATTGGTAATCCACAATTCGAATCCGATAATATCGATCCGGTCGATATCGTCCTTGTGGTCCTTCCACTCCTCCTCATCGGTCACATCCACCGGGTAGAAGTAGATCGCCTGCTCCGAGGTGAAGGAGAACTCTTCGACTATCGTGAAGGTCCCCGACATCAAGCAGCCGCCGATCAGGAGCGCCGCCGACAGGACCGTCAGCAGAGCAAGCACAGACTTGAGCATCTTCATGGTTGTAGTCCCCTCACTTTCCGAGGTAGAAGTTCAGACCGCCCAGCACGAACGCCGACTTCTGCGAACTGCTGCCCTCGGTCGGGATGATATTGAGCCGGCCGCGCAGGTCGAGGCTCAGATTGCGGCCGACGCCGATGGCGAAACCGAGACCGGCGGTCCAGCCGAACTGGGCGCCGTCCTCATCGAACGCCGCGGTCTGATCGCGGGAGACATCGAACATGCCGAGTCCGCCGATCAGAAACGGGTGGAACCCGGGGCCGGCGCCACCGCCGAGCGTCGCGTCGATCCCGTACGCGGTGACCGAGGATCCTTCGAGGTCATTGGTGACCCCTTCGACATCGAGTTCCGGGTCGCCGTAACTGGCCAAATTCAAGTTGGCCTCAAATGCAACCAGGCTGATCGGCCGAAGAATCGCCCGGAGGGCAAAGCCGGTCCCGGAGCCCTGATCATCCTGTGCGATCGGGATGTTCAAGCCTCCGCTGGCGCCGAATCCGAGCGACAATCCCTGTGCCTGGACTGCCGTAGTCAGAGCCAGAAGGAGAACTGCGGCAAAGATGCTGCGGATCATAGGATCTCTCCTGCGAGAAGGTGTATTGGTTCAGTTGTCGGTGACATACGAATAACCCTGAATCCAAGACAACATAGATCTTCGGGCAGAGTCGAGTCAAGTGTTTTGTTTTCCCCTCGCCGGCATGAAGGACCTTCTGCAGCCGGATAGCACCAGTCGTGGAAACCGGGAGCAGCGTCCTCACGTTGCTCCCGGTTCGGACCATTCTTTCCGGCAACCGCAGGTGAACTGCCGATCTTAGAAGCGTCCCGGTCAATGGACCGACGCCGTGAACGTCACCACCACCCGGGCGCTGTCAATCGTGAACTCGGAACCCGCGGCAGCACTTGAGATGCCGTAGACATGGAACCGTCCCTCCCGCGCCAGCCGGCGGAGTTCGCCGACGTTGCGAAACATGCCCAGCGACTCACCGTAGGTGACGTGCGTCTGCACACCGTCCCCCGGTTTCAGTGCAAGATCCCCGAAGACCTTCACCGCGTTCGACTCCACATCGGCCGCGCCGGTCCATTGCGGTTCGCCGAAATCATCTACGTAGACCGAGAATGAGGCGGGGGTGCTCTGATGGTTGGTCATCCAGAGTTCAAAGCCGACCATATCGACATTGTCAATGTCATCCTTGTGCTCCTGCCAATCGCTCTCGTCGGTGACATCGGCGGCGTGGAAGTACAACCCCTCCTGTACCTCGAAGGTGAATTTCTCGTCGACCGTGAACGTGCCTGAGAGAAGGCAGCCGCCGAGAATCAGTGCAGTCACCAGCGCTCCCGGGAGAACCAGCCGGGACTTGATAAGCATTCGTCGCATAGAGACCTCCAATCAGATTCGGAAATAGTAGTTGAGCCCACCCTGCACAAAGGCGGACTTGCGTGAACTGGTCCCCTCTGCCGGCACGATATTGAGGCGGCCGCGCACATCGAGTTGCAGTGCGCGGGTCAGGCCAACCGCCAGGCCAAGTCCCCCGGAGTATCCGAACTCAGTCCGGTTATTATCCCAGGCCCGGGTCTGGTCACGGGAAACGCGGAAATACCCGATCCCAATGATGAAAAACGGTCGCACTGTGCCCCCCGGCCCGCCGCCGATGATCCCGTCGACGCCGTAAGCGGTGAGGCTCGACCCCTGAAGATCGTTGGTAACGCCGGCCAGATCGATCTTTGGATCACCGAACCGCGCGACCGTCAGGCTGGCCTCCAGGGCGATTGAATTGACCGGGCGATACGCCGCTCGCAGCGTTGCGTGTGAACCCGTTGCCTCGTCGTCCTGCACGATCGGAATGACGGCCCCGCCGGCAATACCCACCCCCAATGTGAGGTCGCCGGCACATGCTCCGAGAGCCGACGCGAATACCAGCAATACGGGAACCGCGACTTTCACCATAAGCTCCTCCGAAAGAAAACCAACTAGGTGGTCATTAGGGGGAAGATTACGCGTGGATGGAAGGCTGCTCCTCTCCTATAACGCCTTCTCCATGCCCGGCAAGCGGTTTGAGATTGCCAATAATAAAAAAAATTCCCCGGCGGGAACAAAAAATGTCTTGACATCTGGGGCCGACATGTTATTTTCTGCCAACTTTATTAACGGTTGGTGTCAATTTTACTGAACATTCCGCCGACTGAATTGTTGAACGGGGAGAAATGAAAGTAGCCATCGGCGAGAAGATTAAGACGCTCCGACTGGCTTCCGATTTGACTCAGGCGGAGTTGGCCAGCCGGGCTCGACTGACCAGGGGTTTCATCTCCCAGATCGAGAATGACCAGAGCTCGATCAACATTGATTCCCTGGCCGATATACTTGAAGCTCTTGGTATTAGTTTGGGGGAGTTTTTCTCCAGCGCCGAACGCCGCCGGATCGTCTTCAAGGCCTCCGAGCGGGTGACTGTCGAAGACAAAGGAATACGAAAGTTCGAGCTGATGATCCCCGGGTCCACCAACAACCTGATGGACCCGATCATGCTTGAACTCGGTCCCGGAGAATTTCTCGATCCGCGCGGACCGTCGCCGGGCGAGCAGTTTGGCTATGTGCTCGCCGGAACGATCACCCTGCGGGTCGACGGCAAGTCATTCAAGGTGCCGAAAGAACATTGCTTTTACTTTGAATCGGATCAGAGACATCAGATTGGCAACGCCGGCGAGCGGACAGCCAAGCTACTGTGGGTCCAAACACCGCCGCAGATGTGACGGGGAAACCGCGTACCCTGAGAAGGAGGTTACGAAATGAAGATTCTTGGTCGCCATCTTGTTGTTGAACTCACCGAGTGCAACCAGGACAAACTCAATGACCTGGCGTATCTCGAGGAGTGCCTGGACGAAGCCGTGCGACGTTCGGGAGCGACCAAGGTGCGATCGGTGTTTCACCGGTACAATCCACAAGGCATCTCCGGAGTCGTCGTAATCGCCGAGTCCCACATTTCCATTCATACCTGGCCGGAATACGGCTACGCCGCCGTGGACTTCTTCACCTGCGGCAACGCCGTCGACCCCTACCTGGCTTTAGAGCACGTCAAGAACGGGCTCGAGGCAGGCGCCGTCCATGTCAGCGAAATCAAGCGGGGCATGCCCTCGCACGCTGATGAAATTGTGGACCACAAGCCGGCGCAGCAGCATTTCCGTTCGGCTGCCGCGTCCTGAAGGAGTTGATGCGCGATGACACCGTGTGTCGATGTTTCAGTCATGGAACAGCGTGCCCGCGCCCTGGGGGGCGAGAACGGCCTGCTCCGCGATCTGCTTGCGGGATCGATGGCGCAGACGCCGGCACTCCTCCTCTCCCGCTCGGCCATCGCCCGGAATTTCCGGGACTTGCAGAGCGCGCTGCCGCGGGTCGGCATCCACTACGCCGTCAAACCGAACAACCACGCCGTCTTTATCGATGAGGTGTTTGCCGAAAGCGGCAATTTCGACGTTTGCTCGGCGGGCGAAATCGATCTCGTGCTCAGCCGCACCCGGCTGGACCCGGCTTCGTTGATCCACTCCCATCCGATCAAGTCCATCCCCGAGTTCGACCACGCCGTCGAAAAGGGTCTGGAGATCTTCGTCGTGGACAATCCGGCCGAGGTGGCCAAATTCGCCCGCTACACGGAGAAGAAGCTCAAGGTCATGATCCGCTTCCGGACCGCCGTCAACACGAACGCCGTGGTGAACCTGCAGTACAAGTTCGGCTGCACCGCCGACGAGGTCCTGCCCCTGGCCCGCATGATTCGGGAAACCGGCCACGAGTACTACGGCCTGTGTTTCCACGTCGGTTCGCAGTGCATCTATTCCGAGAATTACGTGAACGCGATCAAGACGGCTCATTCGCTCATCCATGCCCTCGACGAAGAGGGTTTCGACACCCGCGTTCTCGACATCGGCGGCGGTTTCCCCGTCGAGTACGTCGAGCCGGTGCCGCACATCGATGAGTTCGCCCGCCCCATCAACCGGGCCCTCGACGAACACATCCGCCGCGGTATCCGCATCGTCAGCGAACCTGGCCGCTTCATCGCCGCCACCCCGGTGACCCTCGTCACCAGCGTGGTCGGCCGTTCGTACCGCGACGGCAAGATCTGGTACTACCTCGACGACGGCCTCTACTCGACCTTCTCGGGTATCGTCTTCGACCACTGCCAGTACCCGGTCGTCACGGACAAGAACGGGGAGCAGTTCCTCTCCGTCCTCGCCGGCCCGACCTGCGACTCGTTCGACGTCATGTACGACGGGCTCATGATCCCGCTCCATGAAGTCGGCGATCGCATTGTGTTCACCGCCACCGGCGCGTACTGCTCGGTCTCCGGATCGAACTTCAACGCGCTCAAGCGGCCGGATTACCATATTATCGATTAACCGAAGGAGCGGAGACCCAGTCGATGACTCAGCATAGCGGCAGCGACGATAAGTACATCACCGAAGCGGGCATGACCGACCTCTGGAATGTCTGGTACAGCGAGCTCCACAACGGCCTCTCCGGCCTGACCGTCAAGGTCGACCGGATCATCGAGTCCACCCAGTCGGATTTCCAGCGCATCGACGTCCTCGATACGCGGGATTTCGGCAAAATGCTCGTCCTGTACGGTTCCCTCATGGCCGCGGACAACGACAACAACGCGTACAACGAAATGCTGGCGCACATCCCCCTGTTCGTCCACCCGAAACCCGAACAGGTCCTGATCATCGGCGGCGGCGACTGCGGCTGCCTGACCGAAATGCTGAAGCATCCGGAAGTCAAAACCTGCACCATGTGCGAGATCGATAAAATGGTGGTCGAGGTGTCGAAACGTCACTTCTCCTACCTCACGACCGGGCTTTCGGACCCACGGGCCAGGGTCGTGTTCGACGACGGCAAGAAGTTCATCGAAGAAGCCAAAGGGAAGTTCGACGTCATCGTCCTCGACCTTTCCGACCCGGTCGGTCCCGCGGCCGACCTGTTCCAGAAGCAGTTCCACCAGAAGGTGCACGACACGCTCAACGACGACGGAATCCTCGTCGCGCAGTCGGAGTCCCCGTTCTACAACAAGGAAACGGTGGCCCAGATGTACCGGAACCTGCGGGACATCTTCCCCGTCGTCCGCATGTGCACCTGCTTCATGCCGATCTACCCGTCGACCTTCTGGTCGTTCGCCTTTTGCAGCAAGAAGTACGACCCGATCAGGGATTTCCGCCAGGACAGCTACGATCGTCTCAGACTGAAGACGAAGTACTACAATGCGGATATCCACCGCGGGTCGTTCTGTCTGCCGCAGTTTGTCAAGGACGTCATCGGCGACTGAGAACGCGCAAGAACCTCATAGCTATAGAGGAAAACGCGCGCTTCGGCGCGCGTTTTCTGTTATCAGGAGTAACCGAGCATGACCAAACCGATCCTCGTCCTGCAGAACATCGAGCCCGAGGGCCCCGGCACCACCCTCGACTGGCTGGCCGACCGCGCCCTCCCCTATACCATCGTCCACACCTACCGCGAACAGGCCCTGCCCGATCTCGCGGGTGTCGATGCCATCATTTGCCTCGGCTGCCCGCACTCGGTGGTCCGATACCATGAGTACGACTACCTTAAGGCCCTGCATACCTGGGTTTCTCGGGCCGTCAGGGAGAGCAAGCCTTACCTCGGCATCTGTTTCGGGGGGCAGCTGCTGGCCAGCGTCCTCGGCGCCAAAGTAGAGGCGGGGAACGCCAGGGAAATCGGCGCCTACCGGGCGGTGCTGACGCCCGAAGGTGCGGCCGACCCGCTCTTCGCCGGATTCGCACCCGAATTTCCCATTTTCCACTGGCACAGCGACACCTTTCGGACCCCGTTTAACGCCGTCCACCTCGCCTCCGACAGCGTGTGGAAACACCAGGCTTACCGCAAGGACCGGCAGGTGGGGCTACAGTTTCATCTGGAAGTGACCGGGGCCGATGTTGCGCGGTGGTGCGAGCGGTACGCCGACGAAATGGTGTCGTTTGGGAAGACGCAAGAGCAGGTCATGGCTGAATTCGCCGAGGCCGAGACCGAACTCCGCGCCGCCAACCACCGCCTGCTCGACAACTGGCTGGGTTGACCCGGCCGGTCCGCTCCTGTCCAGGCACAGCTAATCAAAAAGCCCGGCCGAGAGGCCGGGCTTTTGTGGTGTCAGAGCAAAGATGAAATACTCGTATTACATCATCTCGTAGACGGCCGAGATCTGGAAGTTCATGTTGTTCTCGGAACCGGACAGGAAATTGAAGCCGTTGAGGAACAGCTGCGGATCGGTGTAAGTGTCGATGTGCAGACGGTTCCAGTGGAAACCAAAGCCGAGGTAGGTTTCGTTGTCGGCGTAGTTCCACTTGTCCTTGGTGTCAATCAGCACGTCTTCATCGGTCCGACGATTCCAGATGCTGGTCGCGCCCAGGCGAATGTCCATCCAGCGGAACACGTCGGCATCAAGGCCGAGCTTGAAGTACGGCAGCCAGAGATTAGTCAGGTTCTCTTCCCCGTCTTCGATCTCATCGTCGACGAAGTTGGTTTCCTGGTTGCGCTTGTCATACACGATGCCAAAGTCCACCACGGCCAGCACGTTGGTCGCCGGGACATAGTTGATACCGGTGCCGAGTTGCAGGGTGGTGGCGCTGTTGGTTTCGGTTTCGGTCTCTTCGCCGCCGTCAAAGGTCTTGATTCCGCGCTTGCTGTAGGCCAAGCCGACGTGCGGAATAAGGGTGTAGTTGGGATTGATCGTGTAGAACATGCGACCGTTGATCCCGAGGTCGTAAAGCCCGTCGTCGTCAGTCTCCGGATCACCGGTGGCGTCCTCATCCGTGAATCCGCCGAAGGCCACCTTCGCCGCGACATCCCAAGCCCCGTCGTCAGCCGTCAGGCCGGCGTTGACATCGTAGTAGTGGAGTTCTTCTTTCGGATCGTCGCCGTCGGATTCCGTGGTCCGGCTGCTCTGGAGGAGGCCCAGGCGCAGACCAAAGTTCAGGCCGCCGATAGTGTTGCCGTAGAATAGGTTGATCCGGCGATTGTCCAGCGGGATGGAGTCAAACGGCACCAGCTCGTCGCCGAACAGATTCGTCGGCACCAGGGCCGGGGCGTTGTCAAAGTAGCCGCCGAGAACAAACGGGTTGTCCCGACCGATCTTGAAGTGGATACCGAACCGGGTGAAGTCTTCGACGTCTTCGTCGCCGGTGGCCGGATCATACCCGAATTCGCCGACCGCCAGCGTCGGATAATCCAGAATGCGGCTCGGATAGAGCCAGATATTCGCTTCGTCAATGAGGACGTTGTTGGTCTGACCAAGGGTCAACGTCCGGGTTTCTGTGGCCAACGCATTCATGCAAAGCATGAACAGAGCCAGAATGGAAATCGCTATCAGTTTCTTCATTTCAGTCTATCCTTAAGTTGTTACCTGTTCCAATAGATGTTGGCGGTTGGGGTTGCAGTGGGATCCCTGATCCCGATGGTTTCCCGTTCCACTCACATACTCTGTCTCACACCATAGGCATGCCTCCTCCGGGGTCCGCACGATCCGCGCTCACCCGACTGGTAACTCGACTGCTGCGACGAGTATCATCTATATTTGCCGTCCGTAGCATTCCACAGGGGCCTTCAAAATCAGGCCAAGTCTATCAGGAACGGTCAGCCAACACAACAAAAAAACGCCGATTCAGGCCCACGCACAGCCAAAAAATTGGCGCCTAAGCAATTGCTTGGCAATCAGTTGCAAAATCCTATCATCAACTCAGACAATCCGCAATCAATCTAATGGCTTATCCGTCATTTGATTGACTGCCAGATTGCCTCCAATTCGTCCAAAGAATGGTCCTTGAAGCGCCGGCCGGACGCATTCACGACATCCTCGAGCCGGTTGAACCGCGTGATGAACTTGTCGACGGCTCCTTTGAGTGTACGTTCCGGATCCGCCTCAAGTTTCCTCGCCAGAGAAGCTGTGGCAAACAGCAGGTCACCGATCTCCTCGGCCGCTCCCGGACGATCCCCTGCCGCCAGCCGCTCCCGGATCTCGGCGATCTCCTCCTCGAGCTTCAGCAGAACCTCCTCGGGCTCCTTCCAGTCAAAGCCCACGCCTCCCGCCTTCTCCCCTACCCGGAATGCGAGGTTCAATGCCGGCATCGCCCGGGGCACTCCCGCCAGAACGCGCTTCTTCTCACCGGAATCAACCTTGATCTGCTCCCACTGGTCGCGGACCTGCTTGGGGCTCAAATCCTTACGTTCGCCAAAAATGTGGGGGTGCCGTGCGACGAGCTTGTCCACGACCGCCTGTATCGAATCGTCGACCGTAAACCGACCCGCTTCGGCCGCCACCTGGGCGTGGAACACCACCTGTACCAGCAGGTCGCCCAGTTCTTCGCGGAGTTCATCGAAATCCTCAGATTCGATCGCCTCGACTACCTCGTAGGCTTCCTCGATGAGGTATGGCAGCAGGCTTTTGTGCGTCTGTTTCCGGTCCCAGGCGCAGCCATCCGGCGCCCGCAAAACAGCCATGAGTTGCACCAGCCGCTCGAACGGCGGACGGGCTTTGTCCAGAACCTGGTCTTTATTCGATGTCATATCTGACGATACTGTAACTGATTGTCAGGTTCACAGGGAATACCCAAACCGCCTCATTTCTTGACAACGGCGATGGGTGCCCCTATACTTAGCGATTTAACTTTAAGGCCGGAACTGCCGGCCGGACGGCGAATATACCCTTTATGAACAGTATGAGCAAGGAAAACGACACCAAGACCGGCAAGTCCACAGCCTACTCTCCGGCTGAAGTTGAAGACCGGCTTTACAAGAAATGGCTCGATTCCGGTGCTTTCGTGGGAAACCCGAAGTCGTCGAAAAAGCCGTATACGATTGTCATCCCCCCGCCGAACGTTACCGATGTCCTGCACCTGGGCCACGCGCTCAACAACTCGATCCAGGACATCCTTATCCGGCGCCATCGGATGATGGGCTTCGAAGCGGTCTGGATTCCGGGGGCGGACCACGCTGGTATCGCCACCCAGGTGATCGTCGAAAAGCGCCTCGCCAAGGAGGGCACGACCCGCCGTGAAATGGGTCGCGAGAAATTCCTCGAACGGACCCGCGAATGGGCTTACGGCAATAAGGATAAGATCCTCAATCAGCTCCGCAAAATGGGCTGCTCCTGCGACTGGACCCGCACCCGCTTTACGCTGGATGAGGGCCTTTCGCGGGCGGTCGCCGAGGTCTTCAAACACCTCTACGAAAAAGGCTGGATCTACCGCGGCCATCGCATTGTCAACTGGTGCCCGTCATGCCAGACATCCCTGTCCGATGATGAAGTCGAACACGTCGAATTCGACAGCCACCTCTGGTATATCCGCTACAAGCTCAAAGGATCCGACGAGTACCTGACAGTGGCGACCACCCGTCCCGAGACTATGCTCGGCGACACGGCCCTCGCGGTCAGCCCGAAGGACATGCGCTACAAACGGTTTGTCGGCAAGACCATCATCCTGCCGATCCTCGAGCGCGAGATTCCCGTTGTCGCCGACAGCTACGTTGATCCTGAGTTCGGTACCGGCGTCGTCAAGGTCACGCCGGCACACGATCCGAACGACTTCGAAATCGGCAAGCGCCACGACCTCGAAGAAATCAATATTCTCAATACCGACGGCTCCCTGAACGAGAACGCCGGCAAGTTCAAGAACCTCGACCGATTCGAGGCCCGCAAGCAGTTGGTGGACGAGCTCTCCCGCAAGGGACACCTCGAGAAGATCGACAAGTACAAGCTCGCCGCCGGCACCTGCTACCGCTGCCACAACGTCGTCGAACCGTACCTCTCCGAGCAGTGGTTCGTCAAGATGAGTGAACTGGCCCAGCCGGCCACCGCCGCCGTCAAAACCGGCTCCCTGCGGTTCCACCCGGACTACTGGTCCAAGACCTACCTGCACTGGATGGAGAACATCCGCGACTGGTGCATCTCCC
The DNA here is from genome assembly GCA_041742355.1 of Candidatus Zixiibacteriota bacterium. GTDB lineage: Bacteria > Zixibacteria > MSB-5A5 > GN15 > FEB-12 > JAGNLV01. The sequence goes on along the minus strand of JBGSIV010000020.1, from coordinate 22,759 downwards.
GCCAACTCTGGTGGGGCCACCGGATCCCGATCTGGTACGCCGAAGACGGGACCATGTTCGTCTCGATGGACCGCCCGAAGAAGGAAGACCTCCCCGATGGCTACAACCCGGAAGACCTGACCCAGGACGACGACGTTCTGGACACCTGGTTCTCCTCCTGGCTGTGGCCGTTCTCGACCATGGGCTGGCCCGACAACACCCCCGACCTGCAGAAATTCTACCCGACCAAGGTGCTCTCCACCGCCAGCGAGATCATCTTCCTCTGGGTCGCCCGGATGGTCATGGCCGGCTACGAGTTTGTCGGCGAACAGCCCTTCTCCGATGTCTATATCCACGGCACCGTCCGCGACGCCAACGGCATCAAGATGTCCAAATCGCTCGGTAACGGCATCGACCCGCTCGAGATTATCGAGAAGTACGGCGCCGACTCGCTGCGCATTTCGCTGACCCTGGCGACGCCCGATGGTCAGGATCCGTGGATCAGCAAGAACACCTTCGAAATCGGCCGCAACTTCGTCAACAAGCTGCACCAGGTCTCGCGGTTCGTCATGATGCGTCTGGATGGTCGTCAGCCGGTGCTCGACAGGATCGACGAGAACGACCTCGTCATCTTTGACCGCTGGATCCTCTCGCGGCTGGAGCGGACCATCCGAACGGTCGACCGCAACTTCGCCGAATTCCGCCTGTCGGCCGCGACGAAGACGCTCTACAATTTCGTCTGGAACGACTACTGCTCCTGGTATATCGAGCTAATCAAGCCCGACCAGCCGGGACAGGAAATCCGGCCCGGGTCGCTCAATGTCGCCACCTACGTGCTCGACAAGATTGTCAAGCTGCTCCACCCGTTCGTGCCGTTTGTGACCGAGCGGATCTACCTCGACCTGGTCGGACAGGAAATCGAAGGAGAGGCGACGATCGTGTTCGGCCCGTGGCCGACCACCGATGGCCGCTTCATAGACGACGAACTGGAAGCCAGCCTCGAGCAGATTCAGGCCGTGGTCACTGCTGTCCGGTCGATGCGCTCGGAGTTGAATGTCCCGCCGGGAAAGAAGTCGGACCTGTATGTTCAGGTCGATGACCCCACCTTTGCCGAACTGCTTCAGGGGCACATTGAGTACTTCCGGTCGCTGGCCCGGGTGAACGACCTCCACACCGGAACCAGGATCAAGCGCCCGGCGCCGTCGGCCACCGCGGTTATCTCCGGCGCCGAAATCTTCCTCCCGCTGGAGGGGTTGATCGATATCGAAGTCGAGCGCAATCGGGTCGAAAAGGAGCTGCAAAACCTCGCGGTCCAGCTCGAAAAAGTCTCGAAGAAGCTGGCCAATCAGGACTTCCTGGCCAACGCTCCGGCCGACATCATCGACCGGGAAAAGGCGAAAAAGGCCGACTACCAGGATCGGATCGAGAAACTGAACAAGAATCTCGAACAAATCATGGGCTGGTAGCCGATATATACAGTGAGATTGACCGGAAAAGGCGGGCGCTCGGCCCGCCTTTTCTGTTAGGCGACCGGTCGGCATTGACGATTGGCCGGGAAGCGGTATATTGCGGTGTACTCACCGCCCACCCACCCTGGAGGTACGCAGTGCTGCGCTGGCTTGTGTGCTTGATACTGGCTGTCGCGACCGCTCACGCCGACTCGATTCAGACGGAGCCTATCCCCTCGGCCAAGCTCCTCCTGCGAGTGTTCGGCCCGGCGATTCATATCCCCGCCGACAGCTTTCAGACCATGCACAGCGGCTTTCTCTCTGTCCCGGGAGAAGGCATCTACGCCTACGGCACCCCGTTGGGCAGCGCCGGCGCAGGCGAATCAGAGCAGCTCTCGATCTGGCGACTGGATGACACCGTCGACATCGCCTCCGACATCATCCTCGATCACGATGTCTGGCACACCCCAAGCCTTCCCGGCGGCGACACCCTGATCAACCCCCTCGTGCCGTTCACGATGTTCGACGTCCGCAGCGACGCCCTCTTCGACTGGGCCGACTCCTGCATCTGCGCCTATACTTCCGACCCCTTTATGTTTCTCGACCACGATTCGGTGAAGACGTTTCTGGTGCGCGCCACGATGTCCTGTTACCAGGCGGCCGGCAAAGTCCAAAACGTGAATATGATTTATGTGGTCAGGTGGGACGGCGCCACGGGCCTGGACACCGCCACCCTGATCAACGGCTACTACAACACCGGCAGCCCGGTGACCCCGGAACATGCCTCGTTGAGTCTCTATGCACCATCCGTTGTTGCCGAGAACGGATTCTACCGCATAGTTACGATCGAAGATACCCTCGGCGGCCGAGCCCTTGCCCTCTGGGAATCGGCCGATCTCGCCCGGTTGTCAGCTTCACCGGCCCCATGGGTCAGCCGGCGCAAGGTCATGGGTAGTGCGCTGTCGACCCATTTCGATCTTGCCCTGCTTGACTGGCCGCTCCCGGACAACGACCAGCACTGGCACACCACCATTCACTCCCCTTCAGTCGGCGTCTATGAGGGTTTCGCCACCGGTTCGCTGATCGACAATCAGCCGGTCTACTTCGGGACCTCCGCTGACCTCGAACACTGGACTACCTACCCGCAGCCGATCATCGCCGCCGGCGGCAGCCGGCCGGGTTCACCGATAATTGACTCGACCGTGTACACGGTCCGGCCACTCATCCTGGGTGGCGCCGAGGGACCGTACTACCGACTGGTCGTTTCAGGCGCGCGCGACACCGCCGACAGCTACGACTGGTACAGCACCGTGGTGGACATGGTCAAGCTCGGGCCGCAGCCGCCGAGCGCCCCGGCGGCGCTTTTCCCTGCCGGAGACGACTGTCCCGTGATCGACCTCCAGCCGACCTTCGTCTGGTCATCGTCGTTCGACCCTGACCCCGGTGAATCCGCGATCTACGTTCTCCATGTAGACGACGATTCGTCGTTCGCTTCGCCATGGGTCAGCCCGGCGACCGCCGACACTTCGCTGCTCCTGCCCGATTCGCTCGGCTTCAACGCGACACGCTGGTGGAAGGTAGTCGCCGCCGATACAACCGGCCGCACCAGCGAATCCGCCCCGACGTCCTTCCGCACCTTCCTGCCGGGCGATGTCGACGGAAGCGGCGGTCTCTCAGTCTCCGACTTGACCCAACTTGTGGCCTATCTTTTCCGCGGCAGCCAATTACCGTGCGCCTTCGTCCTGGCTGACACCAACGGCGACTGCGGCATCAGCGTATCAGATCTTACCTACCTGGTGGGATTCCTCTTCCGCGGCGGCCCCCCGCCGGCCGCCGGCTGCATGAATCGGTAAGCAGCTTCTCGCCGGCTGATTTTTCGCACCAGCGACTGATTCTCTTTTGGTGACTGCTGAGAACATCCTATATTGACGGCAGTCCGAAGCGGTTTCGTAGTAGTGTACCCGGAGTAACTTTGCATGCGGTGGATATCCTGGTCAGTGCTAGTGTGCTGCATTACGGTCTCTCTGGCCGATGCCGGGACCATTCACGTTCCGGGCGATCAACCTACTATTCAGGCCGGAATCGATGCCGCATTCGCCGGTGACACCGTTCTCGTCGCCGAGGGCGTGTACACCGGGCCGGGCAATCTCGAGGTTTCTTCCTGGGGAAAACCGATTACCCTTCGATCAGAAAACGGCCCCGCCTCCACCACTATTGTCTACTACCGTTTCATCGACGGCACCCCCTACGCCCGATGCTTCTTCTTTGTCTCGGGAGAGGGCAGCACCACGAGCGTTGAAGGTTTCACCTTCACGGACTCTGCCGAATACCTTCCCACCGAAGGACGGGCTGTGATGCTGATGCAATCATCGCCCGCCTTCCGCAATTGCATCTTTACCGGGTTCAATGCCGGCAGCCCGATCGCATGCGACAACGCCTCTCCGATTTTCGATAGCTGCACTTTCGCCGAAAATACCGGTGGCTGCTCCGAATGCAAGGAGAACCAATCCGAGCAATCGTCCCCCTGGCTCGGCCGCGCTTCGGTTGTCCGCTGCTCTAATCAGGCCAACGCCATCTTTCGCAACTGCGACTTCATCGACAATGTCGCCGATGTCGCCCAGGGGGCAATCGTCTGCAACAACTCCTCCCCCGTACTCACCAACTGCCGGTTCGTCGGGAACAAGGGGTACTACGCTCATGCCGCGGTTGCCGTAATCGGCAATGGCTCCAACCCTGCGTTCCAGAGATGCACACTTGAAGCCACGCACAGCGAAGGCGTCAATCGATCAGCCTTCGCCGGGGCAATTTACCTCCACGCCGCCTCGGCGACTTTCACCGACTGCGTGTTTGACAGCAGTACCACCTACGGCGCCAGCGGAAAGATCTATGCCATGGCCATCTTTGCCGACACCGGATCAACCGCGACAATCACCGGCTGCAGCTTCACCCGCAACTACGCAGACACAGTGACCGGCTGGTCGGCGGTCGCGGCCGGAACCTCCGCCACCGTGACTATCGACCGCAGCCTCATCGCGCTCAACCACAGACGTCCGCCGGTCGGAAGAACCGACTCCACCGCCCAGTTGCTGATCAGTTGCACGAATATATACAACAACGCCGCAGGCGACTGGTTCGGCGATGTCGCTCCGGACTCGGGCGTCGCCGGAAACCTCAGCGCTGATCCACTCTTCTGCAACCCGGCCGCGCCGTCGGACGGCCTGTACGATGTCTCCCCCTGCCATGCCGAGAATAACGGCTGCTCGCTGTCGATCGGCGCGATCACCGTCGCCTGCGTCGATCAAGTACCGGCAATCACGTCAGTCGATAGCATTGCGGTCATCGAAAATGAGCAGTTCATCCACGTCATCAGCTTTGTCGATCCTGACGGCCCCGATACATCGATCACACTTTCCGGCGTCCCGAGTTGGTGCTCTTTCGCTGCCGACACACTCTCCGGAACCCCCGGCGACAATTCTGGCGACACGGGGTTCACGGTGATCGTTTCCGATGGTTACCGGGCCGACACTCAGGCGGTGTACATCGATGTTTTCGAACTGAATGATTCCCCCGTGCTTGACTCCCTCCCAGAGTTGTCGGTTGACGAGGGCCAGTTGCTGACTTTGTACGTCTCCGCGTCCGACCCGGACAACATCCCGCGACTTACCGCCGAGAATCTCCCCGCCGGCGCGTCCTTTGTCGATAGCGGCAATGGCACCGCCCAGCTTACCTGGACTCCCGATTACGAGCGGGCCGGTCTCTACGAGGTACTGATCATCGCTTTCGATGACTCCCTGATGGCCGACAGCCAGATCGTAACGATCACCGTTATCGATGTCAACCGCGCCCCGTATATCGGCGAGATTCTGCCTGTACACGTGTTTATCGGCGACACCCTGCAGCTACCGGTGGTCGCAACCGATCAGGAGAATGATTCGATCCTGCTTGCCATGATCGATCTTCCCGGCGATGCCGTGTTTGTCGACAGCGGCAACGGTGTGGGCGTGCTCTCGTTCGCAGCGGATTCGACTCTGATCGGCAGTTACAGCATCCTGATCGTCGCCGCCGATATTTCCCTGGCCGACACAGCGGTGCTGCTGCTGTCCGTGGTGGACACGATCCCTGCTCTTGCGAACGTGACCTTTGACGGTGAGTCAGATCTCTTGCACGTTCTGAACCACCTCCCGATCATCCGGTGGGTTTACACCGACACCAACCAGGCCGCCGTGCAGACAGCATTTGAAGTCGCCGTCGGGCACGACTCCGACTGGATCGGGGCCGCGGTCTGGAATCCGGCTTCAATCCAGTCAACCGATCAGTCTATCGTCTTTGGTGGTCTTCCGCCGGAGGATGGTGCTTCGTACTCTCTGGGGCTGCGGACGCACAACAGCCGGGTCTGGTCCGACTGGTTTGTCCTGCCCTTCCGTATGAACACGGCGCCTTATCCGCCGACATTGCTGTCGCCGATCGACGAGGCCTATAGCAGCGAGCAGCCGGTGCTCTGGCTCGCCGGTGAGCCTGACGCCGAGAGTGATTCGCTGACCTTCGAGTTTGCCGTCGGCGCCGACTCCACTCTCTCCGGCCCGGAGAACCTCAACACAAGCGGCATATCTCAGACTTCCGACTCAACAGGATGGACAGTACCGGAGATCCTCGACGAGAATACGCAGTATTTCTGGAAAGCACGCGCGTTTGACGGTTTCGAGTACTCCCCCTGGTCGGATGCTTCTGCCGCTTCCTTCTGGGTAAATGCCACTCACGAACCGCCCGAAATGCCTAGAGTGTTCTCGATTCATCCCGACACCTGTGCTCTGACCGAATTGCTGCCAACTTTCACCTGGACCAGCTCAATCGACCCCGATCCGCTCGATACCGTCTCCTACCGCATTCACCTTGCGATTGACGCCGGGTTTGAATCGGCAGTTGTAACCGAGACGGCCTCGGATACGATCTTTGCTCCGGCCGACTCGCTCTTGTTCGCCACGCGCTACTGGTGGAAGGTTACCGCCGAGGACAATACCGGCAATGTCACCGAGTCGCCGGCGGAGTCATTCTGGACCTGGACTCTCGGCGATGTCGACAACAATCACTCCCTGAATGTCGGTGACCTCACCTCGCTTGTCGGCCACCTCTTCCGGGGAGAGCCGTCGGTGTGTGAGGAGAAGACGGCCGATATAAACGGCGACTGCAAGATCAATGTCAGCGACCTGACCTTCCTCGTGAACCTCCTCTTCAAGGGGGGAGATCCGGCGCGGATCGGGTGTGCGGGGTGATTGACGTTCTTATAGCGGACTGGCCATAAAAAGACCGCCTGAGGGGTCAGGCGGTCTTAAAGAAACGGGAGGTATTAGAACAATAAAGGCAGGGGGGTTCGATTTCGCTATTCCTTACTGCACCCGACATCAGTTCCGATGCCGCTCCATGTAATCCCCGAGAAACTGACGGATACTCCGCGCACCCGCGGCATCCGGATATGATGCCATCTCCAAGGGGATAATCTTCTCGGCGATTTCCGGGTTCTCTGCCGACAAATGGTTTTTCAGCAGTTCGGCTACCCGCCGTCCGGCGATCTCTGCACCCTGACGCGGCGTTTCCGGCAGTAGTAGCACCAGCTTGTTGTCGTCAATCACCGAGACTACATCAATTTCGCGCACACTCCGCCGCGCATCCGTGCTCAGACGGTGGACCAACGCTCCGGCATCCGAACCGAAGTGATTCTGCAGAAAAGTCAGATCAAACACCACCAGCGAGACAAAGACAGAATACCGCTCCGCTCGCTTGAGCTCCAGATCGACCTTTTCTAAGAATGTGCAGTCTTCCATAGTCCTCTCTACCAAATCGTGCGGCATCTTTCAGACGCACTGTGCAAGCCGTAAACAGCAAGAATCATTCCGTCTCGCCAAGCATGGTCTGTTTCGGAAAACATTTCCCCACAACTACCCGAACGCACATTGGTACGAGCATGAACCACATTGATTTGCAATCAGTTAACAATTTCCGACGAATCGCCAAAGGAGAGCCAAACGCCGACTACAGCGCTCTCGGTTATGCAAACATGTGCAAAAAAAAAGCAGCAAGTCGGCAAGGTAATTCGGCAACGGAAGACGACTTATCTTCGCCAGGCGCTGTCAGACAACTACTTAGTAGAATTGAGGTTGTACTCTTTGATCTTGTAGAGCAGGGAACGGTAGCTGATTTCAAGCAGATCCGCCGCTTTGCGCCGATTCCAGTTGGTCTTGGTTAAGACCTCAGCGATCAGCCGCTTCTCTTCCTCCGCCACCGTCTTTCCGATGCGGTCTTTCAGCGAGTAGGTATCCGCCGGACCGTTGCCCGATACCCCGTGCGGCACTCCCGCGCTCACTGTCTGGTAATGGTTGGCGGTCGGCTGCGCCTGGGTCAGCGTCCTCGGCGCGGAAGCAGCAGAATTGATCAGCTCAATGATGATTGATTCATCGCCGCGCACGGCCACCTGCTTGATCATGTTCTCAAGCTGGCGCACATTCCCCGGCCAGGAGAAGCGCACGAGGCGGTCGATCGTCTCCGGTGAAAGGGCGGCAAACTGCTTCGCGTAGAGCTTATTGTACTTCTCGATGAAGTGCGTGACCAAGATCGGAATATCTTCCGGCCGCTCGCGCAGGGGCGGCAGAAACAGGGTGATCTCGTTCAGTCGGTAAAAGAGGTCGTCGCGGAACCCGTGATCCTGAATCGCCGTCTCGAGATTCCGGTTGGTAGCGCAGATGATTCGGACATCGACATGGATCGAGTTGATCCCGCCGACCCGGACAAACTCCTGCTGTTCGAGCACCTGGAGCAGCTTCGACTGCAGTTCCATCGGCATGTCGCCGATTTCGTCGAGGAAAATCGTCCCCTTGTTGGCAATCTCGAATCGCCCCTGCTTCGTTTTGTGCGCCCCGGTAAACGCCCCCTTCTCGTAGCCGAACAGCTCGGCCTCAAGCAGGTCGCGCGGGATCGCGGCGCAGTTCACTTTGATGAACGGGCGGTCCTTTCGAGCAGAGAGCTGATGCAACGAGCGAGCGGCTATTTCCTTGCCGGTGCCCGACTCCCCGCGGATAAGAACGGTCAATTCCGAATCGGCGACCTGCTCGATGATCTCCTTCGTGCGGGTCATCACCTCGGAGTCACCGATGAAATTGGCGTAGGCGGACTGGGCCTGAAGTTCGGTTTTGAGTTCCTTGACCTCGCGCTTCAGATTGCGGCGTTCGAGCACGCTGTTGATGTGAATTTCGATCTCCGCAACATCGAACGGCTTGTTGATAAATTCAGCCGCCCCGAGTTTGATCGAGTCGACCACGTAGTTGGTATCGCCATGTCCAGAAACCATAATGACTTCCGGCCGGCAGTCGAGCTTGTTGAGCTTCTCCAGCACTTCCAGGCCGGACATCCCGGGCATCTTGATGTCCAGGAGAATCAACTCCGGCTGCTCGGTTGAGACCATTTGCAGTCCCTCGATACCGTCGCGGGCGGACGCGAATTCGAATTTCGCCCCCAGTCCTTCGGACAGGATCCAGGCGATCTTCGGATCGTCATCAATTACCAGTATTTTTGTCTTTTGTCTTGGCATATGCAACACGCTCACTTACTGCGGAGTATCGGCAATTTGCACACAAAATCAATAGCCCGCGACAACTTTCTTGCGATTTTTGAGCAAAAGCGTGCAGAGAGGCAATAAAGCGCAGAGTTTAATGACTGTCGGGGAAATACAGCGTGAAGGTCGTGCCCCGTCCTTCTTCCGAACTGACCGCCAGTGTCCCGGAGTGCGCACTGATGATCCGCTCGACCACTGCCAGCCCGAGTCCTGTCCCCGTTTCTTTGGTCGTGTAATAGCGGTCGAATATCCGCGATAGATTCTCCTTCCTGATCCCGCAGCCGGTGTCGATCACGCGAATCGCGAGGTACTCCTCTTTGCGGTGGTCCGGGCGCTCGATCAGCCCTTCCACCCGCAATTCTCCACCCACCGGCATGGCATCGACCGCATTGAGAAACAGATTCAGAAAAGTCTCCAGAATCTGGTTTTTGTTCAGAATCAGGTCCCAGTCTGCGTCGGCAAACTCCGAGATGAAGATAATCCCCTTCTTGCGAAGGTCCGGCCCGACCAGTTCGGCTGCGCGGGCGACAATCCGCCGCAGGTCGATCTTCTCCGTCTGGTACTTGTTCGGATTGGAGAAATCGACCAGCTCTCGCACCAGTTCGTTCATCCGGTGGATCTCCTCTTCGGCCGTCTTGAACAGCTCCGAATTCGCCGTGATCTCCGGGTGTTTCATCGCCAGCACCTGCAGGCTCCCTTTGATCGAGGTCAGGGGCTTGCGCAGGTCGTGGGATATTTCGCTGATCATGTTGCCCATCGTGAGCAGCCGCGTCGAGTTCAACAACGACTGCTCCCGCTCGAACAGCAGCGCCGCCTGGGAGACGACCAGCCGCGCCAGCGAGATGTCATCCTGGCTGTACCGGCGGGTGCCATCGGCCGCAAGGAAGAAGACGTGCGCCAGTTCCCCTTTCCGCTTGATCGGCAGCGCCATGAAGGCGTGCTGCGGCTGCGGCAGGATTTCCCGTCCGCGGATTTGGTCGGCAATTTTGCGCGAGAGGCAGTCGATATCGGCCAAGTCGGCGTCGGAGAAATCAAACGGTCCGATCGCCACGAGTTCCCGCTTGATGCGACGGAGATCGACGCTGCCGCTGTCGGTCATCGGCATGTCGGGCGCCCCCGACACCCCGGTGGCCGTCAGCGTGCAGGCCCCGGCATCCCAGTTGAACCACAACGCGTGGTCGATCGGAAATATGCGCGTGAGTTTGCTTACGAGCGTTTCCCGGAAGCCGTTGATACTGGCAATGTCGGGTAACTCGCCGGAAATCTCGTCGAGAATCTCGAACTCGGCCAGCCGACGACGGTTGCGCTCAAACTGGTTGGCGTCATCAACCGCCACCGCCGCCTGCGAGGCGAACGTGGTCAACAGGCGGAGGTCGTTGTCGGAAAAGTTCTCCCCGCCGTCCTTGTTGGCCATATTGATCACGCCGATAACCTTGTTTTTGATGCGGAGCGGACAACACAAGAGCGAGGCCGCGCCGTAGCGCTCCTTGTTGATCCGCTTGAAGCGGGGATCGGCCTCCACATCCTTGATAATGAGCGGCTCGCCTTCCTGGGCCACCTTCCCCGCAATCGATGTCCCGAGCGGCAGACGGGTCTGGGTGACGATTTCCTCATCCAGGCCGATCGCCGCTTCGATGGTCAGGTACTCGCCGGCGTCGTCCAGCAGCATGATCGACCCCACCTGCGCCTCGGTCACAGTCGAGGCGAGCGTCACAATCTGGCGAAGAAGGTCATTCAGGTTTGCAGTCGAGCCGATCGATTTGCCGGCTTCGTAGAGCGCATTCAGGTCGTCCATGCGGCGCTTGAGGATCATGTTGGACAGCCGGAGTTCTTCCAGCAGCTGCAAGCGGGCGAGGTCAGATCGGCGTTTCTCCAGCGCACGGTTCACCGCCAGCTCCAGGTAGCTGAACTCCACCGGCTTGAGCAGGTAGTCGTAGGCCCCGTTCGCCACCGCTTCGATCGCCGTGTCCAGCGAGCCGTAGCCAGTCATGAGAATGACGGGAATCCCCTCGTCGACCTGCTTCACCCGGCGGAGCAGCTCGATCCCGTCCATGCCGGGCATTTTGATGTCGCTGATGACGAGATCGACTTTGCGGGCGGCAATCGCCGTCGCGGCTTCCGCGGAATTCTGGTAGGTCTCAACCTCGTATCCGTCCCCGGTGAGCAAGGCCGCGAGCGATTCGCACATGCGCCGTTCGTCGTCTATGATGATTATGCGTTCGCCGCTACTCATTGCTGTTCCGTTCGACTACGGCCGGCAGCACGATCTCGAAACAGCCGCCGACCTCCGTGTTCTTATACGTTATCGTCCCGCCGTGGCGTTTTATTATCCCGTAGCACACCGCCAGCCCGAGCCCGGTTCCCTTCCCCTCTTCTTTCGTGGTGAAGAACGGCTCGAATATCCGGGGAATAATCTCCGGTGGAATGCCCGGCCCGGTGTCGCAGAAACTGATATGAATGCCGTGTTTGACCCGGCCGGCCCTGATTGTCAGACGCCCCCCGTCGGTCATCGCGTCGCACGCGTTCAGCACGATATTGAGCACCACCTGCTTGATGTTCTCGGGCGAGCCCATCACCAGCGGCAGGTTGGAAACAAACTCGCGCACCACCTCAATCCGGGTATTCTCGAACTGACGGTCCATCAGAACCAGAACATCTTCGATTACTGTCAGCACATCCACCGGCTGCGATGCGGCCTTCTCGGGGCGGTGGAAATCCAGCAACTCGCGCACGATTCGGGCGATTCGGTCGATTTCCTGTCCAACGATTTCGAGGTAGTTGCCGGCCTCGACATTTCCGGCAGCGGCCCGCTTGATCAGGAGCAGGTAGTTCTTGATAATTCCGAGCGGGTTGTTTACCTCGTGGGCGACCCGGGCCGACATCTCCCCCAGCGCGGCGAGCCGCTCGGTGTGGACCAGTTGATGCTGCGCGGCCAGCAACTGCTGGGTGGCCGCTTTCTCCGCCTCGTAGAGGCGGGCGTTCTCGATCGCCACCGATATCTGGTTGCCCAGAATCGAGAGAAACTCGATATCGTCCAGCCCGAACTCCTTCGCCCCCATCTTCTCGCCGATCAGCACCACCCCGGTGAGGCGGCTCTGGTAGATGAGGGGCACGACCAGGCCGGGAGAGAACATCCGCAGGATGTCCGTTTCCGCTTCGGTCGAGAACCCGTCGATCAGCTCGACCGTCAACACCGGTCGGTTCAATCGGGCAAGGTAGGCAGCCATCCGGGAGTCTCCGGAAAACGCCCCCTCTTTGTCCGGGAACGCCCCGGAGCCCTTGCTCTTTGCAATAACGAACTTGTTGCTTTGAGAATCCCGCTTCAGGAAGATCGCCGCTTTCGACGCCGAAACCTGGGCGACACAGGTGAGAATGAACGAATCCAGCAACGTCTGGTAGTTCAGCACCGAACTGAAATTGCGGCTGATCTCGAATATTGTGTAGAGGTCAAAGATCTTTCGCTTGAGCTGGCGATTAGTTTCGGTCAGGCGGGTGATTTTGTCAGTCGTGCTCTCCAGCGTTCCCGCCGACGTCTGGGCCGCCGCTTTCGCGGAGGTACCCCGCACCGGGCGCAACTGAGGATCACCAGCCGTCTTGCTCCGGCCGCTCGCCGGTTTCTTCCTTGGTTTCGCTTCCGCCATCTACGTACCGATCTTCTGGAAGAACTCGCCCACCAGGTAGTGCGAACCGATCACACAGATAATGTCGTCCGGGCCGCAGCTTTCAGTGAGCCGGCGCCACCCGGTCAGGATCGTCCCATGCCGGTGCACCGGCACTCCCCGCCATCGGATTGTCCGGATCAGCTCCTGTGTATCGACCGACCGTCGAGTTGCCAGTGGAACAATGACATACTCCGCCGCGATCCCCGCCAACTGGTCAAACATCTTCTGATGCTCTTTCTTCTTGACGAATCCCGTCAGAATGTGAGCCCGCTGTCCGGGAAAGCAGGTTCGGAATGTCTCCGCAAAGGCAGCCACGCCGCCGGCGTTGTGGCCGACATCGAACACGAGGGTCGGCTGGTTTGGCACTCGTAAAACCTGGAATCGCCCTGGCCATCGCACATCCGCCATGCCCTCGAGGGCCGCTTTCCGGCTGATTGGCAGTCCCTGTGTCCGCAGCAGCCCCACCGCCTTGAACACGAGCGCGGCATTCTTCAGCTGGTGCGGTCCGAGCAAACCCGGACGGACCCCGCGAACTCCCCATAGATTGTCACGGAAGTCGACCCGGTTCTCTGATGGATACGCTGCGTACTCCCGCCTCGAAAGACGATGCAGCGGCGCGTCTATCTTTCGGCACCCGTCGACCATGACTTTCCGGGCCTCGTCGGGCAACAGCCCGATCAAATGCGGCACCCCCGACTTGATTATGCCCGCCTTCTCGATGGCGATTCTGCGGAGCGTGCCTCCGAGGATCTCCATGTGGTCGCGGCTGATATCAGTCACGATTGTCAGGAGCGGCCGCATGACATTGGTGGCATCGAGCCGCCCCCCGAGGCCGGTTTCAATCACGGCCACTTCCACCCCGCTCCGGCTGAAGTGCTCGAACGCCATCGCCGTCATCACCTCGAAAAACGACAGCTTTCGCCGGATCAACTCCCGGCGGTGCCGCCGGACGTAGGCCGTGACGGCCGTTTTGGGAATATCCGTATCGTCGATCCGCACGCGTTCGCGCAGCGAAACCAGGTGTGGTGAAGTGTACAGCCCCGTCTTGTATCCCTGCGCCTGCAGTATCGAAGCCAGCATGCTCGCCGTGGATCCCTTGCCGTTCGTGCCGGCAATATGAATCGTCAGGAATCCAAACTGCGGGGAGCCGATCGATTCGAGAAATTCGGAGATGTTCTCCAACCCGAGTTTCATGCCGAAAAACTCGCGCGAGAGAAGGAATCGCTCCGCGGAGGCATAGGACAGAGGCGGCATCATTTTCTCCACATGAACTTCAGGAGCGCGATGACCGTCTCGCGAAGATCCTTGCGATGTACGATTTTGTCGAGGAAGCCCTTTTCCATGAAGAACTCCGAGGACTGGAAGCCCTCGGGGAGTTCCTGCTTGATCGTCTGCTGGATAACGCGCGGCCCGGCAAAGCCCAGGAGCGCCTTGGGCTCAGCGATAATCACGTCACCAAGCGAGGCGTACGACGCCATCACGCCGGCCGTAGTCGGATTGGTCAGAATCGATATGTACGGCACCTTCTTGTCATGCAGGCGCTGCAGCAACCCAGAGGTCTTGGCCATCTGCATCAGCGACAGGATCCCCTCCTGCATGCGGGCGCCACCCGAGGCGGATACGATAATAAGCGGAATCTCCCGCTCGATCGACCGCTCGATTGTCCGCGCGATCATCTCCCCCACCACCGAACCCATCGAACCGCCGATAAACTCGAAATTCATGATCGCAAACGAAACCTCGATCCCGCCGATCTCACCGATGCCGCTGATCACGCCCTCAAGCCGCCCCGCCTTCTGCTGGGCTCCTTTGATCCGGTCAGGGTACTTCTTCGAGTCCTTGAATTTCAGCGGATCTCTCGACGTCAGGTTGGCGTCGAACTCCTCGAGCCGCCCGCCGTCGAGCAGCAGGTTTATGTACTTTTGGGAGGAAATGCGGAAGTGGTAATCGCAACTGGGGCAAACCCACAGCAGCTGTTCCATCTTCCGGTTGTATATGATCTCCCCGCAGGAGTCACACTTGATCCACAACCCCTCGGGGATATTCTTCTTTTCCTGCGGCACCGGGCCGCTGCGATCCTTGCGAAACCACGCCATAGGTGATAACCACCTCAGTTGGAGTCGAGATAGTAGACCATGACCAGGGCATCCTCAACCGGACGGCGATAGTAATTCGGCCGCTGATACAGCGTCCGGAAGCCCCGTTTCTCATAAAAGGTCCGAGCAATGCTATTACTTTGCCGGACCTCAAGCAACAAATATTGGCAGCCGTCCGCGGCCACCCGCTCTAAGATAATGTTCAACAAGGCGTTCGCAACCGATTTTCTTCGGAAGTCCTCCCGCACCGCGATATTGGTCAAATGGGCCTCAATATCGACCGTGAAATAGCACCCATAACCAACCAACTCCCCCTCCGCTTCGGCTACGAGCGCTCCCCACCCCTCACCCGAAATCTGCTCGGCAAACGCCGACTTCGGCCATGGGTCGGGGAAGATTATCCGCTCCAGCCGGACTATCTCGTTGAGGTCCCGCTCTTCCATATTCCGGATGGTGAACGCCGGCTTATCGATCTCTGTGGAGTCGCTCAAACTTCATCTCCGCCTGCGATTTCTGCAAGTACAGTGGCTCAAGGGTCGCCACTTCGGCTCCTGGATATCCGTCATCCAGACGGGCATCCGCGAGGTATATCAAGTCCGCTGCGTTGTATTGCACCCGGGCGGTCAAGTCCCGACCTGCCAGAAGAGGAAAGTCCTTCCGCAGATCCACTCCTATCCCCACCACCGCATCTTCGCCCACTGCCGCCGCCAGTCGATCATACCGCTCGATCGATGGCTCTCCTATCGCACCATCGGCGCCGATCGCACACAGGATGCACTCCTCCCGATTGAGTGGGACAATCACCTGCACCGTTCCCCCGACCCCACTGAGTCTGGCCGCCGCGACCTCGAACACCGTGACCGGCACAATCGGGATGTGCAGCGCCATCACCATCCCCTTAATCGCCGCCAGCCCGATGCGCAGGCCGGTGAACGATCCCGGCCCGACTGCCACCGCGATCGCTTCGAGATCCCCGATCTTCATGCCCGCCGAAGCCAGCAGCTCCTCGATCCGCTTCAGGAGGATCTGGCCGTGCGACTTCTCGACCGTGTCCTGGCTCTTCACCAGGCGGTCTCCCCCGAACCGCAGGGCCAACCGCAGCGCGCTAGTCGACGTGTCCACTGACAGAATATTCCGCTCACTCATGAATGGACCGCCTCCGCAAACGAAATATCGATCTGCCGCTCGGTTTCGCCAACCGCCGCGAAGTTCACCTGATAGTAACCGCCGGGGAGGAACCCGTCGGCCTTCTCCCCCCACTCCACCACCATGATCCCGTCCCGCCCGAGATAGTCATACCAGCCGATCTCATTGAGTTCCGATGTATCGCCGATCCGGTAGAGATCGAAATGAAAGAGCGCCTGTTTCCCGCCGGGATACTCGTTGACGATCGTAAAGGACGGCGAGTTGACCAATTCCTCGTCTATCCCCAGTCCCCTGGCCAGGCCACGCACGAACACCGTTTTGCCCGCCCCCAGTTCTCCGGTGAGCACAACCATATCGCCCGGCCGCAGAAACACCGCTATCCGCTGCGCCAGCGCGGCGGTCTCTTCTTCCGAGTGCGAAACGACGCTCAGGGCCTTCTGCATACTACCGCGGATTTAGCGTGGTAACCGGCACAACCATCTCTTCGAGCGACACGCCGCCGTGCTGGAACGAGTTGTGGAACTGCCGGATCATCTCATTGTAATTGTTCGGGTAGACGAAGAAGAAATCCTCCTTCGCCAGGATATAGGTCGTCGCGAGCGACAGCATCGGCAGCCGCCACTCGCCCGGCTTCTTGATCAGGATCGAGTCCCCCGGGTCGGAATTCAGGTTGTCGCCGTACTTGTAGCGGAGGTTCGTCGACGTCGACCGCTTACCATGGGCCATCGTCCCCCGCTTGCACAGCACCGAGCCGTGGTCCGTCGTCACGACCACCGTCGTGTCGCGCCGCGCGGCGTACCCCTTGAGCATCGCGTAGAGCGGCGAGTGCACGAACCAAGTCTGCATTAGCGTCCGGAACGCCGCCTCCGAGCCGGCGATCTCCTTGAGGATGACGTTGTTCGAACGGCCATGGGCCAGGATATCGAGAAAGTTGAACACAAAGGTCGAGATCGGCGCCTCGAAGTAGTCGGCCAAGCGTTTCACCACGACCTCTCCCTCGGTGTTGTTGTAGATTTTCGTGTACTTCATCTGCCGGGACACTTCAAATCCGCTCCGGTGGAGATTCCCCGCAAAGAGCTCATCTTCCATCCGGTTGAGCGACCCTTCCGCCTGCGTCCGGTAGAGATCCGGGAAATCATCCTGAATAGCATCCGGGTACTTCCCGGCAAAGAGCGCGTTTCGGGCGAACGGAGTCGCCGACGGCAGCATCGAGAAGTAGTAGTTCCGCTGGACATCGAAATACTCCGCCACCAGCGGCTCCACCAGCATCCACTGGTCCAGGCGCATGCAGTCGATCACGATCAGGACCACCTTCCGCCCCTGCTTCAGGTGCGGGAAGACGAAGTTCTTCGTGACATCCGGCGACATCGTCGGACCATCCTTGCTGTGCAGCCATTCGAGGTAGTTGCGGTCGAGGTACTTGGTGAACTCGGTGTTCCACTCCTTGCGCATGCCGTCCAGCGCGTGCTCCAAGCCGACGTCGTTCTGGCGATCCGTTTCCAGGTTCCATGTCGCCAGAATCCGCGCCGCCTCGAACCAGTCCTCCGGCTCCAGACGACCGAACAGCTTCTGATTGAACCGGTTGATTTCCTGGATGTACCGCTGCATGGTCGAGTTGCTGATGATCTTCTTCGACTCGAGCATCCGCTTCACGAGCGACAGCACCTGGGTCGGATTGACCGGCTTGACCAGGTAATCGTCGATCTTCTGCCCGATCGCCTGGTCCATGAGCGACTCCTCCTCCGACTTGGTGACCATCACCACGGGGAGGTGCGGGCGAATTTCCTTGATCTCCTCTAGTGTCGTGAGGCCGTCTTTCCCCGGCATCATTTCGTCCAGGAGCACCAGGTCGAACACCTGGTCGCGAACCATCTCAATGGCGTCGTCACCGGAGACTGCGCCCGAGACCGTGTAACCGCGCTGTTCCAGAAAGAGCATGTGCGGCCGTAACGAATCGATTTCGTCGTCGACCCAGAGAATCCTTTTCTGATCGAGAGGACCGGGCATATAGCTGTATCCTATTGCTGAGCGGAGACCGGCAGCCAGATCTCGAAGATCGTCTCACCCGGTTTGGACCGTTTGAGCGCCACCCGCCCGCCATGGTATTCCTGTATGATGCGCCGTACGAGGGTCAGGCCGAGGCCCCAGCCGCGCTTCTTCGTCGTGAAACCCGCACGAAAAATGCGCCGCTGCGCCGCCACCGGAATCCCGGCGCCGTTGTCTTCAACTTCTATCACCACACACGGCTTGCTCGGATGGCGCGCTGTCGTCACCCGGATCAGGCCGTTCTTCGGATCAACCGCCTGCAGCGAGTTCTTGATCAAATTCTCGATCGCCCAGCCGAACAATTCGGCATTAAGCTCGACCGACGGTAGATCCCCCTTGATAAACTCGAATCGGATCCCCTTCCCCTCGAACGGCAGCCGCCGCCGGAAGTACTCCACCGCCTCACCGACACACCCGTTGACCTCGTGCCGGCGCAGCTCCGGAACGGAGCCGATCTGACCGAAACGGTTAGCGACCTTCTGAAGCCGATCGACATCGACCCGCATATTCTCCAGGCTCTCGCCCAGGCTCACCTGCGCGTGCCGCTGCTCCGACGGCGTCATGCAATCGGACGCCATCACTTCGATCCAGCCCATCAGGGACGAAATCGGCGTCCCGAGCTGATGCGCAGTCTCCTTGGCCATCCCCACCCAGATGTGCCGTTCCTCGCTCCGTCGAATATTCTGGTAGCCGATCAGCGCCACCCCGAGAAACGCCAGCACGATGCTGATCTCGACAAACGGCATCATCGTGAGCTGTCTGATCGCATCCGTGTCGCCGTAGAGGAAATAGTTGACATGCCCCTCGCCGAAATACAGCGGGAACTCCTGGTTGTGCGCCACCATTTCCTCGGCCATACGGGCGAGCTTCGCCTGTGATTCGGGAGAGTGTTCGGCCGGATCGATCCCCTCGATGTTGCGCCAGTGGATCGGGCGGCGGTCCTTGTCCAGCACGATGATGGGGAAGTCAGCCTTGACGATAATCTCGTCGAAGATGAACTGCAATTCCTCTCCCGAAGTCTCCGAACTGGCCGCCAACTGCCACATCTTCACGTACTTCTCGACCTGGCTGCGCGTCCCCTCCTTCAACTTCTCGATCACGTTGAAGGTGTACCAGATGAACACCAGTGAGATAATGACCACGCCGGCCAGAAGGAATCCCTTGATCAGGGTCGATTTCCCCAGGTACAGCCGATTGGTCAGGCTGATCTTGTGAATAGCGCGGGACATTAGCCTATTTTCTCGATCCCTCCCATGTACGGCCGGAGCGCGTCGGGAATCGTCACCGTGCCGTCGGCATTCTGGTAATTCTCCAGAATCGCCGGGATCAACCGGGCCAGCGCGAGCCCGCTACCGTTGAGCGTGTGCGGGAACAGCACCTTCTTCTCTTCGTCACGGAAACGGCAGTTCATCCGCCGCGCCTGGAAATCCTCGAAATAGGAGCAGGACGAAATCTCCAGCCAGCGTTCTATTCCCGCCGTCCACAACTCGATATCGTAGCACTTCGCCGCCGCGAACGACAGGTCACCCGCCGCCAGCATCCCCACCCGGTAGGGAATGCACAATCCCTGCAGGATCTTCTCCGCCTGCGCCACCAGCGACTCGAGTTCATCGTACGATGACTCCGGCCGGACAATCTTGACCATCTCGACCTTTTCGAACTGATGCACCCGGATCATCCCGCGGGTGTCCTTGCCCGCAGCCCCCGCCTCACGGCGGAAACACGGGGAATGGCCGACCACATACACCGGCAATTGCTGGTAGCTGAGAATGTCCTGCTTGAACAGATTCGTCAGCGACACCTCGGCGGTCGGAATGAGCCACATGTTGTCGTCGACCTTGTACATGTCGTCGGCCATCTTGGGTAGCTGGCCGGTGCCGAACATCGTGTCGGCAGTGACCAGGTACGGCGCGGCGTGTTCGACAAACCCGGCGGCGGCGTGCGTGTCGAGCATGTATGCCACCAGCGCCCGCTGCAGTTTCGCCCCGAGCCCCCGGAGCATGTAGAACCCGGCACCGGAGACCTTCGTCGCGGCCGGGATGTCGAGTATCCCGAGCTGCTCACCGATCTCCCAGTGCGGTCGCACGGCAAAATCCTTCTTCGCCGGTTCGCCCCAGTGGCGTATGATCTTCATATCCGCTTCACCACCGGGCGGGACCGAGGCATGCGGGAGGTTCGGAATCCACGATAGCCGCTGCTGCAGCTCCGTTTCGACATCGCGCAGGTCATTATCAAGCTGGGCGATCTTCTCGCCCACCTGCCGCATCTCTTCGATCAGCGCATCGGCTGGCTCCTTGGCTTTCTTCTTCTGGGCGATTTCACCGGAGACCCGGTTGCGCTCCGCCTTGAGCGCCTCGGTCCGCTGGATTATTTCCCGACGTCGGCCATCGACCGCCAGCACGGCGTCGATGTCCGACTTGTCATTCTTCTTCGCGATGGCGGCCCTAACGGCCCCGGGATTTTCCCGGATAAACTTGAGATCGAGCATGTCAATTATCCGTCCTGCTACTGAATTATAGCCTGCACACTCCGATTGGTTCGCCCCATTATAGGCAATCCGGGGAGTGGAGTCAAACCAACAAGTTGGCTTCCTGCAAACACTTTCGCTGGGTTATTGGGCCGGAACCCCGCTCCGGACAGGGTGTTTAAGGCCCGTACCCGGCGGCGACGGAGATCCCGGTCGGGGCCGAAATTCGTCAAAAAGGGCTTGCCTTTTTCATTCGGTAGGTTAAATTAACAGGCTCTGGCCCGAAAGGAGTTGATTTCAGCCATGTCCAAAATTTGCGAAATCTGCGGCAAGAAACCGGCGACGGGACGCAACGTGTCCCATGCGAATAATAAGACCCCGCGGCGCTTCTTCCCCAATCTGCAGGAAGTCCGGGCGGTTGTCGACGGCACGCCGAAACGCCTCACTGTTTGCACCTCCTGCCTCAAGGCCGGCAAGGTGACGAAGAATGTCCGCGGGCGGCGCCCCAAGGCTCCGGTCGCTACGGCATCCAAGTAGCACGACCGCTGAGGCTGCCATCGATCTGAAAAACCGCTGTTCGCCGGCGGTTTTTTTCTGCCCGTTTCTCCCCCAAAAGTAAAACCGCCGGGCGGTGTGAACCCGGCGGTCGGTGCAAACAGGGGCAATCCTATTGCCAAAGGGGGAGAAGGAGCTTAGGAGCCCAGCAACGAAAGCACGGATTGGGCGGCGATCCGCGAATGCGCCCAAAGCGCCACCCCGGCGCGCATCCGCATTGCCTCCACAATGAAATTCGTATACTCCAGCGCATAGTCGGTGTCCCGAAGTCCGCTCTCAGCCGCCATCAGGTTCTGCTGGGTGATCGCCAGCGACCGCTGCTGCGCTTCCAGTTCATTCTTCTGCTTTGCCCCGAGGTCGATCTGAATCCGGTCGAGTTCCCCTGCCGCCCGGTCGATCGCCTCTAACGACGCCTCGGCGGCCGAAGCCGACGACAGATCGATTCCGTCCAGTCGACGGATTGTCGCCAGCGAGCCCTCCGAACCGTCGAAGAGCTTCTGCCCGTTGTACTCGGCCGTCGAGGCAATGTGGTTGTACGAGTCGACCGCCGCCTGGGCCGCCGCCTCATACGCCCCCTGCATCGCCGGATCGTTGTACCCCTCATGGGCCGCTCCGAGCGCCTCCGACCGCACCTCCAGCAAATCGGCCCGCAGGTCCATCACGACCGAGGACGCGTAGCCGTACTCCTGCTGCTGCGCGCTCAGGTTCTCCAGATCAACCCCGAGCGACGCAATCTGCGATCGAAGACGTTCCGAAATGACCAGCACCGCGGGTCCGTCCGAAGCGCGGTTGATCTTCAACCCGCTCGACAGTTTCTCCATCGACGAATAGAGCGCCAGTTCGGAGGCGTTCAGCCGCCGAACCAGATCAAGGGCGCTCATGTCGACTTTGATACCAAGACCCATAGTATCCTCTCGTTACCGGCCATTTGGCGGATTCCGGCAAAGAGAGACGGAGCATCGCCTGTGCCCTGTCAGGTGATTTTCGCCGAGCGGGTTATCCACAAGACGGTTACAGCGACAACGACCGGCCGCGCACTCCGGAGAACTGCCGCAAAATCGTGGGAAATTGCCCATACTTCGATGCCCACTCCCGACTCCAGGCCGCCGGAACCCCGGTCCGCCCGCTCTGTTCTACGAGTATTCGAATCGCGAGAGACCAATGAGACCGCCCGGGAATTCACCCCGATCTTCCCTGACCCGGCCACCATCGCCCTTCTCCGAACGCCTCCCGGCAAACCGCGAGAAGATCGATGAACCAGAACGAATACCTTCGAACTCAGATTCGGGATTTGCTGACCAGAGCCGATGCCCACCTCATGTTCGATGAGGCTGTAGCGGGGATTCCCCCGAACCTCCATGGAGTACGGCACGGCAGTATTGCGCATACTCCCTGGCAACTGCTCGAGCACCTGCGTATCACCCAGTGGGACATTATCTGGTACTCGCTGAAACCCGACCATGTCTCCCCCTCCTGGCCGGATGGCCACTGGCCTCCCCGCGACACCCCGCCCGACGCGCGATCATGGGAGCAGAGCGTCGCCGGCTTTCGGACCGATTTTGAGGCTTTTCTGGGGGTTATTGATGACCCGTCTCGGGACCTGCTGGCTCCAATCCCCTGGGGAGAGGGACGCACGCTTCTGCGGCAGGCGCTGGTGCTCGGCAAGCACAATTCCTACCACATCGGGCAGCTGGTGCAGTTGAAGAAGGCGCTTGCGGGCGAGTAGTCTCGCCGCCGAAGCGGTTGAACGGCCTAAA
>JBGSIV010000019.1:0-1787 GCA_041742355.1 Candidatus Zixiibacteriota bacterium | reverse complement strand
CCGGCTGCCCGGCCGCCGGCGTCCCGCGCCGGAACGTGGGCAAAAAAAGGCCCTCGATCAGCCCGCGCATCACGCGTCCGCCGCCGCCGTGGGCCATCTGCACGGTAGCGTGCTCGGTCAGCGGAATGGGACAGCTCAGTTGGAAGTCGCTCGAACTCCGCTCACTCATTCGCTCCCTTTCTCAAACTGTCTGCTGTTGCCTGAGTATAAAGCGTCCGAGGAGAGGCACGGCGTAAGAATACCTCCCATGACGGTTCTTGTAGATCAGACCCATGAGAGCCAGCGATGCGAACATCTGAGAAACGTGACTCGGACTAAAGGGTTTCTCCAGGAGCTCTCTGGATTTCTCGGCCGCTTGCTGAAGCGTAAACTCCCGTTCGGAGTCCGGGAGGTGTGCAACTACGGATAGAAGGTCTCGCTGGCGATCGGTCGTCCTCGCCCATCGGCCGGCGAAGAAGTCGTTGTCGAGCTTACGGATGATGCTCTCCATGGCTCGAGCACGGGCCCGTGGGCCGGGCTTCTCGACCTGGAGGAACTGGTCGACCAACTCGCGGCACAGGAACTGAATGAAGTATGGATAACCGCCCGAATAATCGATGATCGACTTAATCGTCATTGCCCGCGGCATGAAGAGCCCCGAAGAATTCTCAAGCGGTTTGAGAATTGCATCGCGGCATTCAGCAACCGACAAGCGGTCCAGAAACACGACCCGAAACATGCGTTCGGCGAACGTCCGAGCCTCCACCAGCTTGGGGAATAGAGTGGGAAGCCCTACAAGGACGAGCATGAAGGGGATACCCTTCCTCTGAATTGACTGAAATGCATCCAGCAGCAGGGAGAGAGGATACTCATCATTGCTGGCATGGTCGGACAGGTTCTGCGCCTCATCATAGGCGAAAATCAGGCCGCGGAGTCGCTGTCCCTTGAGGCACTGCCACACGAATTCCAGGACTGCCTTCAACTTGTCCAAAGCCAGGCCGGGCGTCTGATTGTACAACGCGACCATCGTTGGATAGTCGAGGTTCTGTGGAATCTTCCGGGTGCTTGGGCGAAAACCGATCGACGAAATCTGTTTGGTCGACACGGGGATCGGTGACGTGACCACCGCGAGATCGGTCATCAAGCGGACCGACAATCGCTCCTCGCTAATGCTTGTGGATTCGGCCAGGTCGGCGCCCACCCACGCCCAACCCGACTGGATTGCCCGCGGCTTGAACGCGTCGAGCAGAACCGTCTTGCCGACCCCCCGCAGGCCGGTGAGCACCATGTTCTCCAGGATGACATCCTGTCTTAGCAGGCGGACGAACTGGTTCGTCTCTTCTTTCCGGCCGGCAAGATAGGGTGGCATGTGCCCCGCACCGGGACGGAAGGGGTTTGCCGGGATCGGGGAAGAATCCGCGCCGTGAGCGGGCATATTGACCCTCGATTAGCCATTAAGATAAATTTAGTCGTATTACTAAATTTATAGCACACACTCAACTCGTGTCAATATGCGTAGCGGGGAAGACGGCCCTCCGCCGATACCGGTAGTACGCCGCGCAGGCCCCTTCGGCCGAAACCATCGGGGCGCCCAGCGGACGGTCGGGCGTGCAGCGGATGCCGAACGCCGGGCAGTCGAAAGGTCTCTTGTGCCCCTGCAGCACCTCGCCGGCGATGCATTCGGCCGGCTCCTCGGCGCTGAGCAGTTCCACCCCGAAACGCCGCTCGGCGTCGAACGCCGCGTACTCCGGGCGGAGCGTCAGGCCGCTGGCGGGGATCGGGCCGATGCCCCGCCACTTACGCGGACC
>JBGSIV010000018.1:0-9354 GCA_041742355.1 Candidatus Zixiibacteriota bacterium | reverse complement strand
GGCTGTCTATCGACCGTTCATTTGTTCGGCCGGGGATCGGCGGCGTGGTCACTGGAACCCTTCGCGGGGGATCGCTCGCGGTGGGGCAGCCGGTGGCCGTGTGGCCCGCGCGAAGCCAGGGGAAGGTCCGGTCGCTGCAGTCGAGCGGTGAGACGGTCGAGGTGGCCCGTCCCGGCCAGCGCACGGCGGTGTCGTTCACTGGCATTGATCGTGAGCTTCTGGTGCGGGGCGGTGTGGTTTCTGACCGCGTCAATCTGGACTACTTCGAGCACCACCTGGTGCTGGCGATGGCGGTTGAGTTGTTGCCGTACGCCCCTCTGTCAATCGAGGATCGCCGGCGCGTTCTTTGTATTGCCGGAACGACCGAGATGGAGGGGGAGGTGCGGCTGTTTCGTCAGACCGAGCTGAAGCCGGGGCAGCAGGGGATTGTCTTCTTCCAGCCGGATGAGCCGATGTACACGCTTATTGGGGATCACTTCATTCTGCGGCTGCCGACCCCGATGGTGACATTAGGTGGCGGGCGGGTAATCGACCACCTGCGGTTTTTCCCCCGACGAAAGTTACTCGAGCGTTACGACTACCTCGAAGAGCGGGCAGGCGGCGGGCTGGATGCCCTTGTCCGTTCCGAGTTACACAAGCGCATCGCGGTCCGCGCGCAGGATATTCTCTCCGACGCGGACTTTGCCCAGGCCGAAATCGATCTCGCGGTGAAGCGACTCATAGCCGCCGGACAGGCGGCGATGTTCAAGGGGTACGTGTATGCCCCGGCTGTTTTCAAACAGTCGCTCGAACGTATCCGCCAGCGGCTCGAGCGGTACTTCGCCACCAAGGCGCACTTGAAGGGTGTGCCGATGGAGCAGTTGCAGAAGTTGTCGCCGTATGAGCGCGAAGTGACCGACGTCCTCCTGCAATTCGGCATCGAGAGCGGTTTCTTTGTGCGGCACGACGATGAGTACACGATCGCCGGGCGCGGCCTGACCCTGGCCGGGCCGGTGAAAGCGGCCCATGATGAGATCATGCGCGCGCTCAGGGCGGAGCCGTGGGGCCCGCCGAAGATGACCGACTTCACTTCGAAGGGGAAAGCCCACCGCGAGGCGATCCGCGTGATCCTCGACGCCAAAGAGGGGCACAAGTGCGGCGCGGAGTTCATCTTCCTGACCGAAGTCTGGGACGAGATCGTCCGATTCATCCGCGAACAGCTAAAGCAGAAAAACGATTTTGGCGTCACGGAACTGCGGGATCGATTCGGATTGACACGCAAGTTCACCATACCGATCCTCGAAGAAACCGACCGCCTCAAGATAACCCGGCGCGAGGGGGATACTCGCGTGAAAGGGGAACGATTTGAAGTCCCGGAGTCTGATCTATAACGCCCGCATCCTGACCCAGGAGCACCTGCTGGTGGTCGATTCGATGGCGATCGACCGGGGGAAGATCATTGCGGTCGGCGACAATCTGCGAACGTCCGACGAATTCAAAGGGTGGGAGCAGATCGACCTGAGGAAGAAGACGGTTATCCCGGGGCTGGTCGACGCGCATACGCACTTCTATTTCTATGCCTTGTCACTCGGTCGGGTGGAGCTGTACGGCGTGAGTTCGCTCGATGAGTGCCTTCAGCGAATAGCGGCGTTTGCCCGGAAATTGGGCCGGGATGAGTGGGTGGTTGGCGAGGGGTACCGCCCGGATCTCTTTCCGGGTAGGATTGAACCGGATCGCTACATGCTCGACAAAGCGGTTGGAGGGCGACCGGCGTTCATCTTCTCCTATGATCAGCACTCTGCTCTTGTGAGTTCGCGAGCGCTGGAGATCGCGGGGATCACGCGACGGTCCAAGGATCCCGCCGGCGGGAGCATCGTCCGCGATGCCGATGGGGAGCCGAATGGCCTCCTGCGCGAGGGACCGGCGTATGACCCCGTCTACGCGAGGATCCCACAGCCGAGGCCGGCCAAGATCGACAGACTCTACCGCGAGGCGCTTGCGGTTGCTTATTCCCGCGGAGTGACCGGCGTACATTCGTTCGACGGCCCGGCCGGGTTCGCCTACTTCTCTCGCCTTGCCGAGAAGGGGAAACTCGGGCTGCGGATCAACTACTATCCGCGTGCGGAGTATTTGCAGGACCTGGTGAAGACCAAAACACGGTATGGCGCGGGGGATGC
Source organism: Candidatus Zixiibacteriota bacterium (assembly GCA_041742355.1). Lineage (GTDB taxonomy): Bacteria > Zixibacteria > MSB-5A5 > GN15 > FEB-12 > JAGNLV01. The sequence continues at coordinate 7,198 of JBGSIV010000018.1, read as the reverse complement.
CTTCCTGCGGATCGCGGGGGTGAAGATTTTTGCCGACGGCGCCCTGGGTAGCCGTACGGCGCTCTGTTTCCAATCGTACCTCGACAATAAGAAGAACCGAGGCATTGAAGTCACCTCGACGCCGGAGATGGTCCGCATCGCGAGCGAAGCCGCGACTCTCGGCCTACCCTGTGCTATCCACGCTATCGGCGACAAAGCGGTTGCGAATGTGCTGGATGCGCTCGAGCAGTCGCCGCCGCTTCCACCGCAGGTTCGTCATCGGATTGAGCACTTGCAGCTTGTCCGGCGCAAGGATATCGCGCGGGTCAAGCGGCTGAATATCGTCGTGTCGATGCAGCCGCAGCAGACGATCACCGAAATCGATGTTCTGCGCAAGGCGTGGGGGAGACGGTCGGCCGATGCATATATCTACCGCACCTTGCTTGACAAAGGGATAGACCTTGCGTTCGGATCGGATGTGCCGATCGAGCCTCTGGATCCTCTCGCGGGAATCGCCGCCGCCGCTCGCCGGGCTGTGCCTGGGAGCCGCGATGTGTTCTTACCGGACCAGCGGATTACGGCCGCCGAGGCTCTGTTCGGATTCACTGCCGGCACCGCTGTGGCCACCGGTCAGGAGGACTCTCACGGCTACCTGTTGCCGGGCTACGCCGCCGACTTTGCCATCCTCTCGCAGGATCCCACCCGGGTGGCGCCGCTGCGGATCTATGACACCAGGGTGTTGGCCACCGTTCTGGCCGGGCAGGTGAAGTACTGCGCGCCAGGGTTTTCCTTATAGACGCAGGGATCCGGCGAAATCCCGCCATTTGAGGAGATATTCGGTCGCGGATCCGTGAATATTCCCCGGTTTCGAGACGTATTTCTTTACGTTGACAGCACTCGTTAACGGAGGCATATTGACAGTATGAGAGCCCGGCTGATCCTGATAGCAATCGTGTGGCTGCTGTTCTCAGCGGTGGTTCTTTCCGGATCGCTCGCGCAGCAATCGCCGGCAACCGGGGACAACCAAGGGGGCCGGATTGACTCTCTTCCCCTCCCATCGGAAGCCAAAGAAGCACTCCGTTCCATGCAGGCGACAACGCCCCGTGTTGCGCTCGCTCAGGACACTGCAGCCGATACAGCGCGTGCCGATCGAACCGGTCGGCCGTTGGTGTACCTGCTCGTTGTGGACGGCGCGATCGGAGCCGTGACCAGCGACCGGGTCACCGAGGCAGTAGCGCTGGCCGAGGAAAACGGGGCCGAGCTCCTCGTGATCAAGCTTGACACACCGGGCGGATTCACCCAATCGACCTGGACCATCTGCAAAGCGATCCTGAATTCGCGCGTCCCGGTGTGCGTGTACATTGCGCCGCGGGGCGCCCGGGCCGGCTCGGCCGGTGTCTACATCACGTATGCCTCCCACATTGCCGCGATGGCCCCCTCGACCAATATCGGTGCGGCTCACCCGGTCGGCGGCAGCGGCGAGCAAATCGACTCGGTAATGAACGAGAAAGTCACCAACGATGCTGTGGCGCAGATTAAAGCGGCCGCCAGAGAGCGCGGGCGGAATATCGAGTGGGCCGAGAGAGCGGTGCGTGAGTCGGTGTCGATCGATGATCGCGAGGCGGTCGAACTCAACGTCGTCGACCTTCGCGCGAATGACCTCGATGACCTGCTCAAGCAAATCGACGGGCGGGAGGTCGCAATGCCGTACGAGACTGACACGCTCTTCCTGGTCGACCCGAAGGTGGAAGAGGTCGAAATCTCGTTCGTCTACCGCCTGCTGGCGATCATCACCGACCCGAATGTGGCGCTCATTCTCTTTTCGCTCGGTTCGCTGGGGCTGGTGATCGAACTGTACAACCCCGGCGCGATTCTGCCGGGGGTGGTCGGCGCGATTTGCCTGATCCTCGCGCTTTACGCGTTTCAGACGCTGAATATCAACTACGCCGGGCTGGCGCTGATCATACTGGCCATAATCCTGTTCATACTGGAGGTGAAGGTCACCTCGTACGGTATTCTGACCCTGGGCGGATTGATCGCCTTTTTCATCGGAGGGCTTATGCTCTACGACACGGTGGATCCGGAACTTCGGGTGTCCCTCTCGCTTCTGATCACGATCGCCGTGTGTGTCGCGGCGGTAACGGTGGCGGTGGGCTTCCTGGTGTACAAAGCACACCGTCGGCAGGCGTTTACCGGCGAGGCCGGCATGATCGGCCGGACGGCGACTATGCGCAACGGCGAGATGGTCTATATCGAGGGAGCGCTCTGGCGGGCGGTCGCAAACGAAGAACTCAAAGCTGGCGATAAAGTCACGGTCATCGGCGTGGACGGACTCACGCTGCACGTGAAAAAGCTGGAAGGATAGAGGTGAAGTAACATGCCTGCAACACTACCGATACTGGCCGTACTGGTCTTCTTTTTTCTGATCCTGCTCTTCAACATGATCAAGGTCCTCAAGGAGTACGAACGGGGCGTCGTGTTCCGGCTCGGGCGCTTAATCGGGGCCAAGGGTCCTGGCCTGATTATCCTCATTCCCATTGTCGATAAGATGGTGCGTGTCGACCTGCGTGTCATTACTTACGACATCCCATCGCAGGATGTCATCACCAACGACAACGTCTCGGTCAAGGTGAACGCGGTGGTGTATTTCCAGATTGTCGACCCCAACCGGGCGATTGTCAGCGTGGCGAATTTCTTCGAGGCGACCTCCCAGATCGCGCAGACTACGCTGCGATCGGTTCTCGGCCAGGTCGAACTCGATGAACTGCTGGCCAAGCGGGACAAGATCAACTCGCAACTCCAGAAGATTATCGATGAGCAGACCGAACCGTGGGGCGTCAAGGTGAGCGTGGTTGAAGTGAAGAATGTCGACCTGCCGGTGGAGATGCAACGGGCGATTGCTCGGCAGGCTGAGGCCGAGCGGGAACGCCGGTCGAAAGTCATCCATGCCGAAGGCGAGTTCCAGGCGGCCCAGAAGCTGGCCGATGCCGCAACGGTTATCGGCACGGCTCCCGGAGCGATGCAGTTGCGGTTCCTCTCGACGCTTGTGGAAGTGTCGGCCGAGCGCAACTCGACCCTTATCTTCCCGGTTCCGATCGATCTGCTAACGTCGTTCAAGAGCTTCCTCGACTGGAATTCGGGCCCGAAGCAGGCGTTGGAGAAGAAGTAGAATTCTTTGGAAGGACTTCCCGAACGGGCAGGTTGTCACCGACCTGCCCGCTTTTCGTTGTTGGGCGACCGGCCATGGATTGGGGCAAGAATCGCTTGGAAAAACGGGCGGCGGAATCTATATTTGTAGTGCATCGGGGACAACGGGATAGAGTTGTCCGCCAGCATCGCTAGGGTTGTTCATGTTCGGTACAGACCGGCCCGAGTCGGGGTCCGGGCTGTCGATTCATACGAGGCTTACAGGTTTCCGTTTCCGATAGAGTCCTCAAGGGGCAGGAGCAATGGCTCCTGCGGTTGCGCCCTTGTCCTCGTTGTGAGAAGAGACTCGAACCGCCCGCGTGAGGAGGACACATGATTAACCGCCACGGTCTCCTGACCGCAATCAGTGTCATCATCGTACTCGGTCTGGCCGGCCCGGTATTTGGGCAGGACCGCCGTGAGCATGCGCTCTCAGTCCCGTTCACCGGTTACATCGCAGTTGTCGCCGGCGGACAGGAGGTCGGCGGGGGATTCGAGGGCGATCAGGTGATCTCCTCGGTCGAAGGGTTCTTTGCGATTCCCACGATCGGCAGCGGTGCAGTGTTCGGTCTGTCGCTCGGCGTGCGGACGGAGATGTTCGGGATGGAAGGTAGCTTTCTGCAGTCCCAGCACACTGTTCGCATGGGAGACTTCAGCGGGGATGGTCAGTGGCGCGGGGTAGAGATTGAGGGGCGGGTTTATGCACCTGAGTTCGGGCCGGTCACGACATTCGCCGCCGGGGGGATATCAATGGAGTGGTTGTCGGTCGACAACGCGTACTGCAGCGACTTTTCGGGCACCCTTTGCACGGCCCGATTCGAGGGTCTCGGATTCAGCGTCGGCCCTGGTCTGCTGCTGCCCCTGGCCGACCGATTCTTCGTCTCGGCCCGGCTGACCTACCACCACACCGACTACGATACGATCGAGTCGGTGGAGGCGGGGGAGGGGACGCTGCCATTCAACGTGGAGGGGGACGGCTGGATGTGGCTTACCGGCATAGGAATGGAGTTTTAGCCTCGAGACGGTCGCTTCGGTCTTGTTACAGCGGCTGGTCCAAGTCTGCTCGGACCACGGGCGCCTACCCACTTTTCGCTTTTCGCGCCCGAACTGGCGGTGTATAATTCCCGACATGACAGGAAAACGCACCGATTATATCAGCTGGGAAGAGTACTTCATGGCTGTGGCGCAGCTCTCGGCCCTGCGCAGCAAAGACCCGAACACGCAGGTGGGGGCTTGCGTCGTCAACAACCGCAGGCACATTATCGGCATCGGATACAACGGATTCCCTGTTGGCTGCTCCGACGATGAGTTACCGTGGGCCCGCGAGGGGGATTACCTCGAAACGAAGTACCCGTACGTCTGCCACGCCGAGATGAACGCGATCACCAATTCTTCCAACAAGTCGGAACTTGATGGCGCGTCCCTGTATGTATCGCTTTTTCCATGCAATGAGTGCGCCAAACTCATTGTCCAGGTTGGGATTAAGGAAGTCGTCTACCTGGCCGACAAGTACCGCGACCAGCCGATGTTTATCGCCGCCAGGCGGATATTCGATCTGGCCGGAGTGAAGTACCGCGAACTGCGGCCCGCCCACCTTGATATCCATCTCTCCCTGCACAAGGAAGACCAGCCCTGATCGAGCCCTTTCCGGAGTGACCGGCCGGATGGGTCGAAGGGCCGTTCTTCGGCTGCCGGAGGACCTGCCAATCGCGGGAAGACGGGTAAAGTGGGGCAAAAAAACCTCCGAAGTCCACGCTGCTCGAGATATATGCAGAACTTTCCTCTGATTTTTCTTGTTTTTACCACCATTCTGAATTAATTGTCGGCTTCCAAACGGGGGCGTTGCTACCGATAACATGATCAAACCGATATCAGGAGACAGGCGATGACGAAGACGAAACAGGAGATCCTCAGGCTCATTAACGAGGCCAATGTGCGCTACATTCGCCTCTGCTTCACGGATATTCTCGGCCAGATCAAGGGTATGTCAATCCCCCGGACCCAGATTGAGCAGGTGCTCGAGGAAGGGCAGCCGTTCGATGGTTCCTCGGTCGAGGGGTTCGCCCGAATCGAAGAGTCCGACCTGATGGCGATGCCGGATCCGGTCACGTTCCGTATCCTGCCGTGGCCGATCGCCGGCGAGAAGGTCGCGATCATGTTCTGCGATATCGTGAAGCCCGACGGCACGCCGTACGACGGTGACCCGCGCTGGGTCCTGCGCCGTCAACTCCAGAAGGCCGCCCAGCACGGCTGGACGTACTATATCGGGCCGGAACTGGAGTACTTCTACTTCGAGAACGAGAAGGCCGCGACGGCGATCGATGCCGACGGTTACTTTGATATGGGCACGGTGGACCGCGGCTCGCTCGTGCGGAAAGCGACCGTGAGCGCGCTCGAACAGATGGAAATCCCGGTCGAGGCCGCCCACCACGAAGTGGCGCCTTCGCAACATGAAATCGACCTGAAGTACCAGGAGGCTCTGGTGATGGCCGATTTCGCCCAGGTTTACAAGTTCGTCGTCAAGCAGGTCGCTCTCCAGCACAACGTGTTCGCCTCGTTTATGCCCAAGCCGATTTTCGGCGAGAACGGCTCCGGCATGCACTGCCACCAGTCGATATTCAAAGGCGACAAGAACCTCTTTGCCGACCATAGCGACAAGTACGGCCTGTCGCTGATCGCCAAGTCGTTCACCGCCGGCATCCTGAAGTACGTGCCGGAATTCACCCTCATCACCAACCAGTGGGTGAACTCCTACAAGCGGCTGGTGCCGGGCTACGAAGCTCCGGTCTACATCTCCTGGGGCCGCCGCAACCGCTCCAGCATGGTCCGCGTCCCGGCCCATCAGGTCGGCAAGGAAAAGGCTACCCGGGTAGAACTGCGGTCGCCCGATCCGGGGGCTAATCCCTACCTCGCGTTCGCGGTGATGCTCGCGGCCGGGATGAAGGGGATCGAAGACAAGCTCCAGCTCGGCGTTCCGACTGAGGAGAACATTTACGAGATGACGCCGGAGCAAAAGGCTCACCTGTGTATCGACACGCTGCCGAATTCGCTCGAAAACGCGGTCCGCGAATTTGAGAAGTCGGCATTGATGCGCGAGACTCTCGGCGAGCATGTCTTCACCAAGCTCATTGAGAACAAGAAGTTCGAGTGGGATCAGTACCGCATACATGTCAGCCAGCATGAGGTCGACAAGTACCTGCCGATGCTCTAGGCAGAAGCCGACCCACACGATCACGTGAATAGACTCGTCACGCCCGGAATTCGGGCGTGACGATGTTTTTTGTGACCGGAGGAAGACGGGTGCTTTGCCGAACCCTGGGATTTTCGCTGCGGAAGGGGCGCGGCCGTGCGTATAACCGATGAGCATGGTCGGGGAGCAGGCGACTATGCATGAAAACCTATGGCCACTGCAAACCGCACCATATTCGCTGTGCTGCTTGCCCTGCCCCTGCTGCTCCTCTCATCATGTAGCAATGAAGACCTGAGCACGTCCTCGCCGCCGCATCACAGCGGTCGGGGGATGCTCCATGTCGTGCCGGGCGGATTGGGAACCGGTGCGGCCGACGCCCCCATGGGCTCGATCCAGGCGGCGATCGATTCGGTCATGCGCAATCGAGATCTCGGCGGGGTGCGGATCGCCGCCGGTGTCTATGACGAATTCCTCTATATCGGCGGGCCGATCACTCTTCGCGGCGGCCTCGATCCTGCGTCGAACTGGGAGGCACATTCAACGGATTCCACCGTTATCACCGGCGGACTTCTCGAGGAACAGGGAATCGGCGTGGTTGTCGATACGGTCGACGGCTCGGTCGACCTGAGTGATCTGGTGATCCGGGCACCGTCGGGATCAGGCCCCGGCGCCGGTTCGTATGCGGTCTGCTTCTGGGAGAGCGATAACGTGCGGCTGACCCGGTGCCGTCTCCGTGCCTCGGCTGGAACACCCGGCGCCGATGGCGCCGAGGGGGCGCGGGGAATGGCCGGCGATGACGGCCAGACACCTGAGCCGGGAGCGAATTTTGCCCGCGGGGGGCGC
>JBGSIV010000017.1:0-3640 GCA_041742355.1 Candidatus Zixiibacteriota bacterium | reverse complement strand
CCGCGCAGCATGGCGGCGAGTCCCGGCTCGAGAGTCTGCTCGAAATCGGTTATGATCGAGGGCTGTGTTGATACAGCGAAATTATCGGCGTTGAAGCGGAGGGCGTCACGACCCAGCGATTTCTCGGTGAGGAGCGTTTCATTCTCGGCCACGGTGTAGCGCCGGATGTCGTGATCACCGCAGGCGGTGGTCAGAGACAGGAGGTCTGAAGGAACGGCCTCGCGGAGCATCCGCATCAGCGGCACGACAGCGTCGGGGATCGCCACGCTGGTGAGCAGGGCGGTGAGGCGGCGGCTGAGTTCATCGGCCTGACGGCGGTAGCGGCTCTGCTCGGCCAGCATCGACATCTGCAGGGCGCGGGCGACGATGTCTCTGGCCAGCAGGAGGAGCATCCGGTCATCGTTGTCCAGACCGCCGGCGGGAGTCCAAAGGAGAAAGGCCGCGACGGGATTGCCGTTGACGAGCACCGGGAGGACTACATCGGCGCGTACACTTCCATCGGGATATTCCGCGATCACACTTTCGAATTCGCCCGCAGTTTGGTTCTGCCGGTCGGCAGCGCGAACGGTGATCGAGTCGGGGTCGGTCTCAAAGCGTTCGTCGTTCCTGGCGAACGCAAGGAGCCGCATCGTGCCGGAGCCCGGGGCGGCAACGTAGACGGCGCCGCCGGGCAAGTCGATCTGGTTGATCATATGCGTGAGGGTCTTGTCGAGGATCGCGGTGAGGCGCGGCTCGACATCGACGACCTGTTCGATTTTTCGGATGAGTTCGAGGCGAGTGATGCGGGTGCGGGTGAAGGCTCTTGTGGCGCGACTGATCGGCAGCCAGGTTGAGACGCCGCCGGAGAGGAGTACGACACCGGCGATCGAGACGATGGTGGTGGTCAGGCGGAAGAAGATCGGTTCGGAGAGAAAGGGGACTGCGTCGATCGCGCCGGTGGCTTGGGCGAGGAAGGCTGTCGCGACAGTGGAGAGCAGGCCGACGCCCAGGACGATATTGCGATAACCCTCGCGGTTCTCGGTCGTCATGCGTTCCCGGCAGCGGGCCAGGAGGACGAGGACGGCCAGCAGGAACAACGCAGCTCCGAGCTGCACGGCTGTGACCATGGTTCCCTCCGTTGGGGTCTAACCCCTTATCTTTTCTTAAATTATCGGCAGAATACGGAGGGCATTTACGGGTCGGTCCGGGTCAGGGGGTGGAATTGAAAAGAAATGTCAGGGCCGGAACGGGTTAGCGCCGCTTCCCGCGGGATTAGCGGGAAGAGAGGGAGGGATTGACGACTCGCTGGAAGTTTTTGAAATGGACCTTTGCGGTCAGTCGGAGGGCATCGGCGCCATGGAGCCGAACGAGGTCCCGTCCGGCCTTGTCGACCATCGGGGCGGCTCCCTTGGGCAGGGTCAGGGCGAAGCGTTCCGAGAGGGCACCCAACTGCCGGAGGAATTCGGCCCGGGCGATGATCGAGGCGGCGGCCACCTGGGGGATTTCTTCGGCCCGGAAGCGTTGTTCGAGCGGGATCGTGTGGCCGTGTTTGGCCAGCGCACCGGCGACGAGGTCGGCCTTGCCGAACTGGTCGATGACGACGTGGTCGGCCGGGTGGGTGTGCAGCAGGGTGTCGATGGCCCGTGCGTGGGCTGCCGCCAGCAGGTGGTTCAGGTTGCGGATCTTCTCGTAGGTGAGGTTGTACTGGTCGGGCGGCGTGATGTCGAGCGCGTAAGGGTGGAGGCGGCGCAGCTGTACATCGATCTCGAGCACCCGTTTGTCGGATAGGGTCTTGCCGTCCTTCACGCCGAGGGCGGTGAGATCGTTGATAACGCTGTCCGGGGCGAGGAACGCGGCGACCACGAGGGGACCGAAGAAGTCCCCCTTCCCTGACTCATCGACGCCGATAACAAGGCGTCCGGGGACGGTCACGGGTTGGCCCGCTCGAGGTACTCGCCAGTACGGGTGTCGACTTTCACGAGATCCCCTTCCTTGACGAAGGGAGGAACCCGGACTTCCAGGCCGGTCGAGAGCTTGGCCGGCTTGGTAACGTTGCTTACTGTGTCGCCGCGAACCACGGGTTCGGTGTAGATGACCTCGAGGATCACTGAGGCGGGCAGGTCGACCGAGATCGGCTGGCCGTCGAGGAAGAACACGCGGTACTCGCTGTTTTCGATGAGGTACCACTTGGCGTCGCCGAGCGATTCGGCCGGGATGACTGTCTGCTCGAAGGTCTCGTTGTCCATGAAGGAGAACTCGCCGCCGTTCTCGTACAGGTACTGCATCCGGCGTTCCTGGGTATCGGGCGCTTTGAAAGCGTCGTTCGATCCGAAGACTTTTTCGACCACCGCGCCGGTCTTCATGTGTTTGAGCTTGGTGCGGATGTTGGCCCGCCCGCGGCCCATCTTGAAGTGGTTGTACTCGACGATGTAGTACGGCTGGTCATCGACAACTATGCGCAGGCCTTTGCGAAAATCCGAAGGTGAATACATCAAATCCTCCTTAAAAATCAGCCCTAAGTATAACATCCCGGGCAGGGTGGCGCAAAAGGCTTTTTTGGAGCCGGTGCGGCCAAATTCGGATGTGGGGATTGGCCCGTCCCGTCGTCGGGGCGATCACCGGGGGGTTGACAGGGTCAGGGCGGCCTCGGGCGCGGGGGCCGAGGCGGGGATCGGGAGGGACAGGCTGAACGTGCTTCCCTCCCCGACTGTCGATTCCACCTCAATTCGCCCCTGGTGCAGGTTGACGATCTTGCTCACCAGGGGAAGGCCGAGGCCGGTTCCGGCGGGGCGGGAGGAATAGAAGGGGGTGAAGATCTTCTGCATGTTCTCGGGTGGTATACCGCACCCGTGGTCGCGGATTTTGATTGTTGCCTGATGGCCGGTTACGTCGCAACCGATCTCGATTACGGTATTCCCGGTGGTTGTGGCAGCATGGGCGGCATTTTCGATCAGGTTGATCAGGGCCTGTTTTAGGAGGAGGGGGTCGATACGGAGCGTCAGGTCGGGTATCTCCCCTACGGCGAGTTCGATGTGCTGATGTTCGGGGCGCATCAGGAAGGTCGTGACCGCTTCCCGCAGCAGTTGGCCGAGGAGGACCGGCTGTGGATCGAGCTGCAGGGGTCGGGCGAATTCGAGGAATCGCCGTACGAGGAGGTCGGCCTGCGCCGTTTCGCCGATGAGATCTGTTACGGCCGGTTCCTCAACACCCCGTTTGCCGAGGCGCCGCTTGAGGAGCGTCAGGTAGCCGCTGATGGCGCCGAGGGAGTTGCGCAATTGGTGGGCGAGGCCGCCGGACATTTCGCCGAGCGCGGCGAGGCGGTTGCGGATTTCCAGTTCGGCCCGGAGCTGGGTGACCTCGGTGATGTCGTGGAGGATGAGAGCGGCGCCGATGGGGGTGTCGTTACGGTCGGTGACGGCGGAGGCGGTCGCCCCGAGTACGAGCCGGCTGCCATTGGCCGACGCCACGGTGACTTCCCAGTATTCGCCGCTGAGCGGTCCGCCCAGCGCTTCGTCGATAATGCCGGCCAGTTGGGGCTGCAAGGCGAGGACGTCCCGGAAGGGCCGGTCGACCTCGTCGGTTTCGTCGATACCGAGCATGCGGCAGGCGGCGCTGTTGATAGCTTTCACGATTCCGGCGCGGTTGACCGTGATAAGCCCGG
>JBGSIV010000016.1:0-5015 GCA_041742355.1 Candidatus Zixiibacteriota bacterium | reverse complement strand
CTCGGGGCGAAAGCCAATAAAGTGCTCGCCTACGGCGTGGCGTCGGTTTCGGGATCGATTCTCGCCGTGTGCTCGTGCACGGTACTGCCGCTGTTCGCGGGAATCTACCGGATGGGGGCGGGACTGGGGCCGGCTGCCGCGTTTCTCTACGCCGGGCCGGCCATCAATGTCCTAGCAATTATACTCACAGCTAGAATCCTCGGGATCGAGCTGGGCGTGGCGCGGGGGATTGGAGCAGTGGTCTTCAGTATTGTGATCGGCCTGATAATGCATGTGCTGTTCCGTCGCGAGGAGCATGATCGAGCGCAGGTGGCGGCTGTACTGCCGGATGACGGCACGGCCCGCCCCCTGTGGCAGACAGCCCTGTTTTTCGCGGCGATGATCGCGGTGCTCGTGTTTGCGACTTGGGGGAAGCCGGATGAGGCGGTTGGATTCTGGTCGAATGTCTTTTCGGTCAAGTGGTACCTCACCGGCTGTGCAGCGCTGGCGCTCGGCGGGATGCTCGTACGTTGGATCGGCGTGCCGCTATGGAAAACGGCGGCAGTGGCTGCAATCGTCGCGGCGCTCGCGTTTGCTCTGCCGCAGTGGCCGGTACTGGTGTTTGCCATCGGCATTATTGGAGTGGCGATTATCACGGCAACCTCGCCGGGAGAACCGCGCGAATGGTTCGCCCAGACCTGGGGATTTGCAAGGCAGATCTTACCGCTCCTGTTGATCGGCGTGTTGGTGTCCGGCGCTTTGCTCGGTCGACCCGGGCATGAAGGACTGATCCCGTCTGCGTGGGTCGCCGCGGCGGTAGGTGGGAACTCGCTCGGGGCGAATCTGCTGGCGTCGGTCGTCGGCGCCTTTATGTACTTCGCGACTCTGACTGAAGTGCCGATTCTCCAGGGGTTGATCGGATCCGGCATGGGCGAGGGTCCCGCGCTGGCGCTCCTGCTCTCGGGGCCGGCGTTGTCATTGCCGAGCATGCTGGTGATCCACTCGATATTGGGGACGAAGAAAACAGTGGCCTTTGTGCTGCTGGTGATCGTGATCGCGACATTCAGCGGCCTGGTGTACGGAGCAATAGCTTAGAGGTGTATAATGAAGAAGATCCAAGTACTCGGTCCCGGCTGCGCCAAGTGCCAGGAACTGGCCCGCCTGACCAAAGAAGCGGTCGACGCGCTCGGTATAGAGTGCGAAGTCGAGAAAGTGACCGACATCCAGAAGATCATGGCCGCCGGTGTGATGATGACCCCGGCACTGGTCGTGGACGGCCAGGTGAAGATCTCCGGCAAGGTACCGTCGGTGGACGCAATCAAACAAATGCTGTCATAGCTCTCAGTAGAGGAGTATCTCATGCGCAATTTACTAGCTGGTGTACTTCTGCTCGGCTTGGTTGCAGTCGCGGCCGGCCTCGCTGCCGCCGAAACCCCGGCGGCTGCCGCTGATTCCACCCAAAGCGACTCGGTCGCGGCTACGCCGGCGATCGGCCCGAAGATCATCGCGACCTACTTCCACGGCAACCGCCGCTGCGCCACCTGTCAGAAGTTGGAGGCGTATTCGCAGGAGGCAATCACCACCGGCTTCGCCACGGAAATCGAAAACGGATTGATCGAATGGCGGGTGGTCAATTTCGAAGAAAAGGAAAACGAGCACTTCGCCACTGACTATGAGCTGTTCAGCCAGGCGGTAGTCCTCTCGCGGGTCGACAGCGGCACGCAGACCGAGTGGAAGAATCTCGACAAAATCTGGACGCTGGTGGGAGATAAAGACAAATTCCTCACCTATGTCCGCGCTGAAACCAAGGCGTTCCTGACGCCCGAGCCGAAGAAGTAGTGGACGGATTTGCTGCGGCCGCGCTGACGGCGTGCTGGCTGGGGATACTCACTTCGGTATCCCCCTGCCCGCTGGCGACCAATATCGCTGCCATCAGCTATATCGGGCGGCGCGTGGAACAGCCGCGGCTGGTGCTCCTTTCCGGCCTGCTGTACACCCTGGGTCGCCTAGTCAGCTACGTCGGGCTGGCGGCCCTGCTGGTGGGAAGTCTCTTCGCGGTGCCGGAGTTGGCCCGCTGGCTGCAGAAGTACATGAACGTCGCGCTCGGCCCGCTTCTGTTGCTGACCGGGCTCTTCTTGATCGGGCTGATCCCGCTGCGGTTGCCCGGGATCGGGGTCGGGGAGCGGCTCCAGCGACGAGTTGACCGCATGGGCGTCTGGGGGGGAGGATTGCTCGGGCTGCTCTTTGCGCTGTCCTTCTGCCCGGTTTCGGCGGCGCTGTATTTCGGCAGCCTCATTCCGCTGGCGCTGCAGTACCAATCCGGCGTCTTTCTGCCGACAGTCTACGGCCTGGGGACCGCGCTGCCGGTGGTGGTGTTCGCTCTATTGATCGCGTTCGGGGCAAAATATGTCGGGTCGGTGTTCAACCGGCTGGATGCCGTGTCCCTTTGGGCGCGGCGAATTACCGGCGTCGTCTTTATCCTCATTGGCGGATACTACAGCCTGATGTACGTCTTCGGAATCTGGTAGCGACTGCGAGCCGAAGCGGGAGCGCTCCACGCCCCCGCATCCGGCCGGGCCCAATCCGGGCTCGGAAGCCACCAACAAAAAAACTTGTTTCGCGGTTCCTCGCATGGCAGTATAAGCTGTCGGTCGGGAGCACTATCGGGACGAATAACGACGTCAGCTGTCGGACATCGGCCCGGCCAAGCTTCAGACATTCGACACGGCTTCCGAGAAGAAAAAAAAGAGTCACCATACACGAAGTTACCCGGAGGAAATACCATGAAATTCCTGTCACTCGTTCTTCTACTGGCGGCTTTCGTCATCGGCTGCGGAGGCGGCACGACCGTAACGCGCCTGGACCCGGAACAGACAACCGACCTGAGCGGCAAGTGGAACGAGACCGATGCCCGGCTGGTCGCCGAAGAGATGATTGGCGACGCCCTGTCGCGCCCGTGGCTGACCAACTTCGCCGCCGAGAGCGGCGGCAAACCGGTTGTGACGGTTGGCACAATTCGCAACAAGACCAACGAGCACATCGACACCGAGATTTTCACCGCGGACTTTGAGCGCGAACTGATCAACGCCGGGAGCGTCCGGTTCGTCGGCAGCCGCGATCAACGCTTCGAAATCCGGGACGAACGCCAGGATCAGGCGGAGTTCGCCTCAGCGGAAACCCGCAAGAAACTGCGCGAGGAACTTGGCGCCGACTTCATTCTGCTCGGCGCGGTGAAAACTATCACCGACGCCATTGAAGGCAAGAGCACGACGTTTTACCAGACCGATCTCGAACTGATCAACATCGAAACCAACGAGAAGGTCTGGATCGGCTCGAAGAAAATCAAGAAGGGGATCGCCCAGTCCGGCACGAAATGGTAAGTTTGCTTCGACAGGCACGGCTGACGCGGCTGTGCCTGGTCGCGCTGGGAATTCTGCTCGTCGTCGGCTGCTCGTCGGGGATCAACCGCGAGAAGTACTACGCCCCGCTGGAATCGAACCTGCGCACCGGGAACTACACTGTCGCGGTCACGACAATAGAGGACGCCCACCAGAAGGGCGTGTACAAAGAGAAGGACCGGTTCCTGTACTACCTCGATGCCGGCCTCGCGTACCACTATGCCTCGCAGCCGGAGTCATCCATCGCCCGGCTGACCATTGCCGAGCGGGCGGCCGAGGAGCTGTTCACCAAGAGCATCTCCAAGGGGATTCTGTCAAACACCCTGCTCAACGACAATGTCCTGGAGTACCCCGGCGAGGATTACGAGGTGCTCTACACCAACCTGATCATGGCCCTCAACTACCTCGATCTGGGGAAGTTCGACGACGCTTTCGTCGAAATCCGGCGGGCCAACGACAAGCTCAACCTGCTCGAGCAGAAGTATGTCGATGCTGCGGCGAAAGTCGCCTCGGAAGCGAGCACCGATACCTCCGGTGTACGCATCCAGTACGAAGGGAAGAAGCTGCGGTTCAACAGCTCGGCGTTTGCCCGGTACCTCTCTATGCACATGTACGCCGCGGAAGGCCTCTACGACGATGCCCGAATCGACCGGGAGGCGTTGTTCAACGCCTTTTCGCTGCAACCGAATATCTACAACTTCGCCCCTCCCGCAGTGGAGTACGCCCCCGACAGCGGGGCGGTGCTCAGCGTAATTGGAATGGTCGGACTGGCGCCGATCAAGCAGTCGCTTGACCTGCGCATTCGCACCGACGAGAACCTGAATCTCCTGACGGTTATCTACGACGACGCCCGGCCGGAGAACACGGTCTTCGCCAACTACCCGCTGCCTGACGGCATCGGGGATTTCTATGCCAAGCTCTCGCTCCCGCAGTTCGTGCCCAGACCCTCGGAGGTCGCCGGCATTCGCGTCTCGGCCGATTCGACGCTCATCGGCCAGTTGCAGCTGCTGGAGGATGTCTCCTCGGTGGCGGCGGCGACATTCGAGGCGCGGCAATCGATGATCCTCTGGCGGACAGTGGTTCGGGTCGTGCTCAAGACGATCACGGCCTCGAAGCTCAAGAACAAGATCGACAACGGCGGCGTGGCAGGTTGGCTGGGTAAGCTCGCCACCGATGTCGCGTATGATTTGACGGAGCAGGCCGACCTCCGCTGCGGAGCGCTTCTGCCCGGTCGGATCTTCGTGGGGGATTTCGTCGTCCCGCCGGGCACATACAACCTCACGGTCGAGTATCTCAGCGCTGAGGGCGCGGTGATCGAACGGCGCCACTACCCGGGTATCGCGGTGCGCGATCGTGATTTCAACATGCTGCGCAGCTTCTGCCTGCGGTAGTTCCTCACTCTCCGGCAAACGAATCGCCGGGCTGTTCCGTCCCTTGTCTGTCTATCGTTAAACGCCGGGTTGCCTCCGACCCGGCGGTTGCCTATTTTGGGCCGAGGTCTTGAGGCGCCAAAGCGGAAAGCAGGCAGGTGAAGAGGTCGTATGCGGTCGATCCGATATCGTTGAGCCGGGCAGTCCTAGTGCTCCTGGCGATGCTGGTGGTTTGCGGCACACGCGGCCGGGGCGCCGAGCCGGCGAC
>JBGSIV010000015.1:0-19518 GCA_041742355.1 Candidatus Zixiibacteriota bacterium | reverse complement strand
TGGACGACTCTCTGATCCCCTCCTCAACCAACTGGATCGAGAGCTACTTCAGCCGACTGAAAACACGCTACCGCCAGCATCGCGGCCTATCGGCACAACACCGCGCCAACTACTTCGCCTGGTACTTCCACCTCTGCCGGACATAGAAAATATCAACACAAAAAGAGCATTATGCCCATTACGACCAGCGGGACGGGGACAGTGTCGGCCGTTTCCGACAACGGAGACGGTTCATTCAGTGCGACCTTCGATGCCCCGATATACGGCGCCCCGCCTGATGTGATCACGGCTCGGGTCGGCGCATACTATGAGTTCGTGACCGAGCTGAATCAGCATCCGTTTATCAGCTACTACCTCTGCGGAGATGTGAACAGCGATGGCGGGCTGAAGGTCTCCGACCTGACCTATTTCGTGAATTTCCTCTTCAAGCAAGGGCCGGCACCGGTGGTGCTCCTGTCTGCGGATGCCAATGGCGATGGCAAGGTGAACGTGAGCGATCTCACCCGGCTCGTGTCGTTTCTCTTCTCTCTGGGGTTGCCGCCCGTGTGCGAGTGACACGAGTGATGAAGGGGTCGGTTCTGTGACGAGTTGGACAGTCCAAAAATAGAACAGCGGGTGGTTGAATCCACCCGCTGTCTTTTTGGATATTTATCTGTTCGAGTCTCTACTGCCTTTCGGGTTCCGGACGGGCCAAGTTCGCCGGTTTGCTTCGCATCTTTGCATCGATGGCCAGGTCGGCGCTCAGGCCGAAATCTTCCGGGTGAATATATAATCCGCGAACGTCGGCCCTTTTGTCCTCTTCCACCGCAATGCGGTGCGCGTTGGCATAAGCGTCCTGCCGAATCCCCGTGACCTGCCAAGAGACCTCGACCTCCGGCTTGTCGGTCTGGATGACGAACCGGTTGTTCGCGACTTTCTGCGCCACAATCGCCTGGGCGAATTGGCCAAGCACCGTGAGCTGGTAGCGGAAGTCCCGGTTCAAGGCTTCGAAGTATGATGGCAATTCGACCGTCGCAAAGCCGTCGGCATCGGTAGTGGCATTGCCGTTGTAGACATTCATCATGTCGGGGGACTCGACGAAGCTGTGCGAGAGGTACTTGTTCGCCGGGTCGAGCGGGTGGTCGATCTTGAATGAGCCGGCGGTCTTGGTGAGAGTTCCAAGGATTTGAACATCTCCGCTGAAGGACCCGGCGTAACTCTCGACTCCGCCTGATGCGGCACCATAGACACCGTAGTTGAACTGGGCCCCGCTGCCAAGCCCGACGACGCCGTAGCACTTCCCGGAAACGCCCCACGCGGACGCCTTCAGCGCATACTTATCGCCACTCCCTTCGTAGGCAGCGCACATGGCCTCCACAGCGTAGTAGCTGCTGTCGCCGCTAGGCTCTACGTACCCGAGTACGCCTCTGGAACCTCCCCAGAACCAACCGCCTGTCCCAAAGCCGTCCAACGGTACTGATACTCCTTCGATTGCATACATGTTACTTATGGCGCCCGTGGCCGTTGTCTTTGCGGACAGGGCATTGCGGGAGGCACTTTCAACAAAGATACCTGGGCTTCCCTTGACTATCAGGCTATACGGGGGAAAAGACGGTCCCGGCGGCGACGGGTCACCGATCTGGACCGGTCCCTTGAGCCATGCTCTTCCGTCAGGCTTGATTGACACGGTGGAATCCTCTGGCGCCGGATCATACATTCTCGCCCCGTCGCTACCGAGATGAACCACCAGCTGATTTGCAGACTTTCCATCTTTTGAATCGACCGGGTCATAGAAATCAGCACGAGCGCCGGAAACGACGTTTGCCGAAATGGAGAGTGCAGTCTTCTGGCCTGTCGAATCGGTTATGATGATGGCATTGCCAGTGGCGGGGAGAGATTCGATTGGGAATGCCACCGTGCTCGTAACCGTCCCGCCCGCCGCACCCTCCAGGCTGCTGACCCGGAGGCTATAGGGCTGGGAGATAATCCGACTCCGGGGGGCGATTACTTCCGTTCCGACCTGAACCTCCAGAAATCGGTCGTTGCCGTTAAGGAGCGTATCAGGCAACGGCTCGACTCCGCCCAGGACGGTCGTGAACAAGCCGCCGTTGACCGCAACGGCAGGCTGGGTCTCAGACCAGAGGAGAACTCCGGCCGACGGTGCATCGTAGATGCGGAAGGTCATGCTGTAACTGCCGTTGACCACGGGCGTGCCATCGGCTGACGTTAATCTCGCCTGATAACTGACGAGATTGGGAGCCGCACCCGCGGAGGTCACTGCCGTGAGAAGACAAACGACGATGACCAGAGAGAGAACCATCATCTGCTTCATGGATATCGCCTGTCCGAGTTATTGGTATAGGTTTTCTGTAGAAATTCTAGTTAGTTCCCCTGCGCTCCACGCGAACTTCTGTAGAGCTACCAAAACATAACAAATAGAGGCAAATTTGTCAACATTGGTTGTCGAAGCTCCCAGGATCCTGGCTTGACCGGCTCGGAGGAACGTCGCTCACGAGGACGCGATTATTCTTTGCTTTTTGGGCTGAATCTGTCTTACTTTGCGTAGAGAGGCGCCGGAAGACCCTGGGCGCCTACACACCGATACTACGCCCCGGAATCGCACCGTAGACCTTCCGGTAAGGCTAAGCAGGACAGTAGATTACGGGGAGCCTTGGGAGGCCATCCGAACCGGAAATCCACTGATATGGGTTTCTTGTTACACACTGTATATGGCAGAGCCGCACGACGACAGCACGCGCGCAATCTTCATCCCGAATGCGGGCGCAACCATTGGCCGGTACACGCTCGGGGACCGTCTGGGCATCGGCGGCATGGGCGAAGTCTGGCTGGCTAAAGACAATTCCCTCAATCGTGAAGTAGCGCTGAAGTTTCTGTCGCCCCGGTTCAGTGTCGATGAGTCTTTCCGCGCCCGTTTCATCCGCGAAGCCCGTGCCGCCGCCGCGCTCAATCACCCCAATGTCATCACGATCTACGAGGTTGGCGAACACGAGGGGCAGGCGTTCATCGCCATGGAGTTCGTCAAGGGCTGTCCGCTCGACAACTTCACGAGTAAGGGTTCGCTCAAGCAGGAACTCCTCCTCGATATTATGATCCAAATCTGTGAGGGGATTGCGGCGGCTCACGCCCGAAACATGGTCCACCGCGACATCAAGCCGGGCAATATCATTATCGGCGACGACGGCCGGGTGCGCATACTCGATTTCGGCCTGGCCAAGGCTGAAGAGGACGAGGCGCTAACCCAGGTCGGCACGGCGGTCGGTACGGTCAACTACATGTCTCCGGAACAAGCCGAGGGGAAGCAGGTTGGTCCGCGCAGCGATGTCTTCGCCCTCGGAGTGGTGCTCTACGAAGCGATCACCGGAATTCAACCTTTCAAGCGTTCCAATATTGCCGCTACTCTGCACGCGGTGGTCCATGACGAGCCGCCGCCGCTCGGCCGTCACCGGGTCGACTTGCCCGAGCAGTTGACGGTTATTCTCAAGCGGGCGCTGGCCAAACGGGCCGCCGAACGCTATCCGAGCGCACGTGAAATGGCCGACGATCTCAAACGTCTGACCGCGACCAGCCAGATAGTCTCGAACGTTGGCATGGCTTCGAGCGTCATGCGGCCGCCAACGGTGCGGTCGCTCGCGGTGCTCTACCTGCGCAACCTCGGCCCCGATGAGGATGAATTCCTCTGTTTCGGCATCACCGAGGATCTTATTGTCGATCTGACCCGCGTGGGATCGGTCCGCGTCGCGCCGATGCGTTCGGTGCTGAAATTCAAGGAATCCGACGCGGATCTTGAGGAGATTGCCGCCAAGTTGAATGTCGGGTATGTGCTCGATGGCTCCATACACCGGGCGGGGGAGAAGATCCGGGTGTCGGCGCAGTTGGTCGATGTCGCCAGTAGCGACAATCTCTGGGCAGGCCGCTGGGAGCAGGATGTCTCGACGCTGCCGAAGATCAAGACGGCGCTGGCGCAGGCAATTATCGAGGCGCTGCAGATCGGCCAGTCGGTGGTGGTGGCGGCGCAGGTCGGTTTGCCGGAAGCCAAGGATCACGAGGCGTACGAGGCGTACCTGCGCGGCAAGTACCTGTTTGACCAGAAGAAGGATACGACCGATGTCGCCAAGGCGCTCGACCTGTATCGTCAGGCGCTCACGCAGGAGCCGAGCCTGCTGGCGGCGCGCACGGGTATTGCCGAGGTGCTGCTCTACCGGGGTGAGTCGTCGCAGGCGGTGGTGGAGCTGCGTTCGGCGTACACGGAAGCGAAGGAGCGCAATCAGAAAGCCGACCAGGCGGCAATTCTCCGCCTGCTCGCACGGCACTTTATCCGGCAGTCCGACTGGAAGGAGGCCTGGTCGCATGCCGAACAGGCGCTCGAAATTGTGCGCGATCTGCGCGATCTCGCCGGCGAGGTCGACACGCTTGGAGTCCAGATCGCGATTCTCCAGCCGCAGGCGCGTTTTGATGAAGCGCTGCTGTTGTTCGACCGGGTGCTGGAAATCAGCCGGCATCTCGATGACCAGGAACGAATCGGCGACGCCCTCAAGAGCATGGGGGTGGTGTATGCCCGGAAGGGGGATTTCGACCGCGCGCTCGACCTCTACGAGGAGGCGCTGGAGTTGTCCCGGCGGGTGGACAATCTTTCGCTGCAGGGAGCGTGCTACAGCAATATCGGCAACGTGCAGTACTTCCGTGGGAAATACGACGAGGCGCTGGAGTATTACCGTCAGGCGTGGGAGGTGCACACGCGCCTGGGCGATAAAGCGATGGCGGCCCGCCCGCGGATGAATATGGGTTTGATTGAGCTCCATCGGGGCAATCACAACGAGGGTCTCGAACTGCTCAACGAAGCCGGCAACGCCTTCAAAGAACTCGGCGACCGCGGGACCTATGCCATGACATTGATTAACATCAGCCACATCCGGCTGACGCTCGGCGAACCGGATCAGGCGCGAAAGGCCGCCGAGCGAGCGCTGGCGCTGGCCCACGAGATTTCGCACCCGCTGGCCGAGTCCGATGCCCTCTTGCGGCTGGGGAATATCGCGCTCTTTGAGCGGGAATTTGCCCGCGCGACCGAGCAATATGAGTCATCGCTGCGAATCGCCGAAGCGGCCGGGCTCAACCGCAATGTCGGCCTCGCCCGGGTCATGCTGGCTCACCGCTACTACTATGCGGGGGAGTACGCAGCGGCCCGCAAAGAGGCTACCGCCGCCACCGGTGTTGCCAAGGAACTGGGGGAGAAGGCGATCATGGTGCAGGCATCGGCGATCCAGGCGGCCGTGACAGCTCGCGAGGGTGTTTACTTTGCCGGTGTTCGCCAGCTTCGCCAGGCGTGCGATGCTGCGGTCGAATCCTGCGATACGGAATGCATCGTCCATCTGAAGACGTTTCTCGGGGAGATACTTCTGCACCTGGGGCGGTCGGACGAAGACAGGGCCGAAGGTCTGGCCCTGTTGAAAGAGAACCAGGCAGCTACTCGTGAGCGCCGGCTGATACCCGAGATGCTGCGGATTGCCGAAGTTGCCGAAGGCCACCCGCTGGAGTGAGCCGCTGCCGCCGCACCGACTGTCGCCTGAAAATTTGTCGGAAGGGATTAGAGAACGCGCTGTTCATGAAGACGGCCCCGCCAACCGGCGGGGCCGTTTGCGACAAGGGGTCAAGTTCGCACGCGATGTCCGGCAGCCGCTCTACCGATCGGTCCTGCGGTAGCCATTGGCTCGCCAGTCATCTTCGATTCCCGGCTGGATGCTCGCCTGGTCGCCCTCCTGCTGCTCGAACTTACCGCAGGCGACCGGTACGGTCATGTGCGCCGGCATGCCCGGCATACCCTGGACCGACTGCGGGAGTGTCGTATCCTGGATGCCGTGGATATTCACGACGAAGTTGGAGAAGTCCAGGTCGCTGATGCCGTGCTCCTGCTGAAGGGTGTTGCGCAGGTCCTCCAGCGCAACCGTCTGCGTGTAGAAGAGGCGCCCCGAGGAGTCGGCGACGGGGTAGTTCTGCGACTGGATATTGAGTTCGGTCGGATTTTCCGTAAAGGGGATGAGCGGATCACCGATCGCCTGGCTGGCTTCATTCATGTCGACGATACCATCGTCATTCTGATCCTGCTCGGGCGAGGGGCACTGTGCGGCCTGACCGTCGGCGAACCCGTGGTAGTGGGCTATGTGCATCATCCCGGGAGCGAGTCCCTGGGCATCGAGGGTGATGGTCGCCGAGTCGTTGCGGATTTCGACCGTTGCGGTGCCCGAGATCTCGCCATCGGCGTACTCGCTGTTCAAGCCGGAGAGCTCCGCCCGGTACATCTGCTCCGCCTGTTGACTGTCGCCCTGCGCGCCGGATTGGCTTTGCTGGTCGCCTTCCTGTTGGCATGAAGCCAAAGCGAACGCCAGGCTGAGGGCTACCCCCAGGGTCGCGAATTTCTTCAATCCATCCCAACGTGTATGGGTTCCTAAAGACATACATCCTCCGGGTTCTTGAGTTGATCCATCTTCCGCTTCGTTTCCATCCCGCTGGTTTCCCCTGGCGCTAATTCGTATGCTCAACGCGTGTGTTCCTACCGGCAACGGGCGGCGCACCGGGCCAGCCGAACGTGCGCCGGATTCACGAGAAGCCGAGGCTCACGGTGATAGCGAGTCATCGGGGGGTGGTCTGTCGGGCAATGGAGGAGGGCGGATGGTGCGGGGATGTGATGATTACAGAACGTGATCGGGGGAGGGCTTCACCACGGAGCGTGCGAGTGCTCCCGGAGGTGTTCAAGCCAGTTCTCTTTCCCGATTCGGTTCACCAAAGCTGAGACCTTGCGAAACCCCTCACCGTAAACCGGATCCGGGTTATCCATGAGCCTATTAACATAAAACCGGGATTCGTCCGAGGGGTTCCGGGAGAGAACGAGAAACGAGGCGTACTCGCAGCTGCCCTCGCACAGCTGCCGTTCGTGGTCGGGCGGGCCGTTCTTGAACAGCCAGACGTGCATGAGTTCGTGGGCCAGGACTTTGCGGAGCTGCACGCGGGGAAGGCCGTAGAGCACATGAATGCGAAAGTCTTTGTTGGAGGCAAAGACCCCGATAATGCCGGGGGCGGGGGTTTTTGTGAACTCGGTCACCCCCAGGCGATCTTCGTTGAGCCAGTTGGAGTGACGGGCCAATTCCGGTTGGCTGACCAGTTGCAAGTCGACGCCGCCCTTGACGTCGATCCCTTCCGCCTTGAGATCACGCCGCACCTCTTCCATCATCTTCCGGGCCTCGTCGAGTTTCATGACCGCGCTTTCGCGGCAGACCGAGCACATGACCCGGCCATCGTCGTACCGCTGCACCGCCGCCGCGTCAGGGGAGATCATTCGGCTGCAGGAGTGACAATGGAGGATTTTGCTGTTGCAGGCGTCGCAGACAGTCTGGCCGAATTCATCGACGAAATAGCGCCCGTCGATGGCCTTGTTGCAGACAAAGCAGCGCGGGGCCACGTGCTCGTAGTAGCACGTGGTATGGTAGGCGCCGCTGTCGTCGGTAATCCATTCTTCTGTAATCGGTTCGCCGCAGTAGGTGCATCGCGCGGCGACGTGATTCACGTAGCAAGTGCTGTCGTAGTAGTGGCCCTCGACGGTCCAGTAGGGTGCGTCGCCGATCGGTTGGCCGCACCGGGCGCAGCAGAAGTGTTCGGAGTGGTAGGCCTTGCCCTCGACTTCAACAAACGTGCCGCCGGTGATCGGCTGGCCGCAGACGGCACAGATTTTCGTGTCGGCCAGAAGGCTGCCGGCGGCGAGGAGGATCAAGGTCAGTAGTAGCAGCAGTGAGAACGGCGGGTACTTCTTCATTTCTACTCCATGACACACGAATATACACGATTGGCGACACAAAGGAGAAAAAAACGGGCGACGAATTCCCGGCAGTCGGCTCCGAAGGGGCGGCGTTCCGCTTCTGAAACGGGTTGCGCTCATCCGGGTTCCGCCGAATCTGGATTGACAAATCGTCGATCGGGGGATATACTTGGGTTATAATCATATTCATCAAACTTCTGCGCAGGATTGAAAAACACGATGAAGAACGGAACTTCAGTCGGGTGGGCGATTTTGGTGCTGCTCCTGGCCGGCGTTGCTATTGCCGCACCGCCGTCGGCCGACGATGATCGGACACCAAATTCCTCACGGTTGAAGCAAATTGATGACGACGTGTACATCAATGCCAACCGCATCCTGATGTTCGTGACCAACCATGGGAACTTCGGGCGGGATTTGGGGGATGTGTTCGGGAGTGATGCCGGGACGTTCTATCCGTTTACGACGATCGACGCGATACTGGACACTTCGAACGCAAACTGTGTTCTCTATGCCGCCGGTCTGTGGCTGGGCGGCAAGGTAAACGGCCAGACGAGGGTTGCGATCGCCGATTATCAGGATGAATATGTTCCCGGGCCGATGGCCGGTGGCACATACCAGTGGGATCGGCCGGAGTTTAGGGTCTACAAGCTGCACCGCGACAGCCTGGCCGACAACCCCAACACCGACTACATAGAGTGGCCGGCTGATCAGGGAGCGCCGGTGAAGGCGGACGGCACGCCGAAGATGGTCGGGGACCAGATGCTCTGGACGGTTTACAATGATGCAGACCCACGGGCGCACGACAATTTTATCGGGAATACAGACCCCCTGGGAATCGAAATACAGCAGGCCGTGTGGGCTGCTCCAAGCTACGCTTACAGCGACACAGCCGTGGTCTCCGAAAAAGTCCTGGCCGACCATATCGGCCCGGGCAAGGGATCAGTGGAGATTTCCGTTGCGGACCCACACGCGTTGACCGGGCACAGCTACTTCGTGACCTTCCACGAGTCCCCGTATCCCCAGGTTGACTGGGATCTCATCGATGCCACCACAGGTCAGACTGTGCTGTCGCATCAAACCGCGCCGGCGGCGGCAGCACACGGCCTGGCGATCCGCATAACGCTGTTCGCCAAGAATGGGGTGGACTCGATCCTGGAGGTATCCAATGGCTCCGGTCCTGTGATCCCACCGGACAACGTGATGTACTCGCTCAACTCGACTGCCGATTGGTATGTCGATACCAGTCCTTCAGGCCACTTCGAGCGCCTGAATTGGTTGGGACTCATGGGTAATTCCAGTTGGGAGTTCCGCTTTACCGTAGATGGGTCGTGGTACTATGACTGGAGTACCGACATGCGGGAGGATGACCGTGCGCCCTTTGAAGTCTGGAATATCGGCGTCAGAACCCCGGATGATCCATCTGATGATGTTCGCCTCAACTTCGCCTATTTGGATGATGATGGCGACGGGCAGTGGAGTTGGGATGACCGGATCTACGTCATCGAGACGCCCTATGTTGAGCCAACCCCTATGTATACCGTGTACGATTTTCCGGACGATTTCGAGATCGGCCGCATCAAATTCATGGGTTACTTCGGGGGGCACTCTGGCACCATCCTGGCTCCGGCGACCGGAACGGTCGTTCGTTTCGTTACCTACGACAACGCCCCGCTCTCGTTGGCCGATACGTTTTCGTTTGTCGCGCCCGGCTATACGACCGTGCCTGTCGGCGGTGAAAACAACGCCGTCTACCTGAAGTACAAGCTCCATAATCGCGGCGGCAACACCATTCAGGACTGTTACATTGCCCTCTGGGCGGATCCAGATCTGGGTGGGATGGGGGATGACCTGGTCGGTTGCGACACTTTGAGCAGCACCTGGTTCTGCTACAACGGGGGCGACTTCGACAACCAGTACGGTACCCGGTGCCCTTCGGTCGGTTTCAAAGCGCTGTATGGCCCCCTCGTTCCGTCGCCTGCCGACACCGCCGTGTTTGACGGGCATCGGAGAATTGGGTATCGAAATCTGCCTATGACTGCCTTCGCCAAGTACATAAACGGCACCGATCCGAACGACTTCAACGAGACTTACAACTACATGCGCGGCCTGGAGGCCGATGGCACTCCGTGGCCCAATGGCACCAAGTACGCCGTACCGGGCGATCCGGTCACAGGTGTCGGCGACATCGATACGAATCCTGCCGACCGGCGCTTGATGGCTTCGTTTGGGCCGTTCACCTTTCTTCCGGGGGACAGTCAGTTTGTGCTCATCAAGATGGCTGTGGGGCAGGGGAACGATCGCCTTCACTCAATTTCCAGACTGAGAGAAATCCTCGACGCGCCGGTGCCGGTCGACCCTGCCGATGCGGTGCTCCGGGTTGGATCAAAACCGGACACGCTTTCTATCATTGCTCTTCGGGCCCTGACGCCGCAAACGGCTGCTATCCGTATCGGCTATGACGAGGTGAGCCCGATCGGTCCGGAACTGGACCTTGCCTCCATCGGAATCGCCGAACTCCCTCCGGCCGACTCTGTTCGCGTTCTCCAATCGGTCATCGGCTTCAACGGTCCGGTGGTCAGCTACTACTTCAGTCCGACCACGCTGCTGCAGTCCTACGGCACCCTGTGGGGTGTCGCCGTGCGCTCTTTCACGGTGACAGGCTCGTATGTTGGCGGCGGCGCCTTCACCGCCCCCGGTTCGCTCGTTATCCGCGGCCACCGCAAGGGAGACTTCAACGTCGACGGCAACCTGACGGTTTCCGATCTGACCGGTCTCGTGAACTTCCTCTTCCGGGGAGGCGACGCGCCGCAGTACGTTGAAGCGGTTGATTTGAACGGTTCGGGCGCAGTCAATGTCTCCGACCTGCCCGCCCTGATCGACCTGCTCTTCCGTAACTAGACTCACAACCCGGGGCGCCACTATCGTGGCGCCCCGGGCTTCTCTGTCACCTCCCGCCAATCCGACCGAACAGGCTCCGATTTACTTTCAGCATGCCTGCCGGCAATAATGACATTGCCCTTGAGAAGCCGTTTGTGTATACATATCGGAACATTTACCCATCGTGCCGTACAGGAGTGAGGTTATGTCAGGCTCGGATTTCAAGCCGTTCATCTCGCCCAATGAGTCTCTGCGCGAGTTCACGTTTCGGGCGGTTGCACTCGGCGCTGTTCTGGGCATTGTCTTCGCAGCCTCGTCGGTGTACCTGGCGCTCAAGGTCGGCATGACTGTGAGCGCCTCGATCCCGATCGCCGTGCTTTCGATCACGCTCTTCCGGCTGCTCGGCAAAGCCACCATCCTCGAGAACAACATCGTCCAGACAACCGGATCGGCCGGCGAATCGATCGCCTTCGGTGTCGCCACCACCATGCCGGTCTTTCTCCTGCTCGGCCAGGACATGGAGTTTGTGGCGATCTGCACGATGGCCCTGCTGGGAGGAGTCCTCGGCGTCCTCATGATGATTCCTCTGCGGCAGGGGTTGATTGTCAAGGAGCACGGGCGGCTCACCTACCCCGAGGGGACGGCCTGCGCCGACGTACTCATTGTCGGCGAGCAGAAAGGCACGAATGCCAAGACGGTGTTCCTCGGGTTCTTTGTCGGGGCGATCTACAAGTTCATCAATGTCGGCATGAAGCTCTGGGCAGAGGTTCCGACTCGCATGCTTGGTTTTTTCAAGGGGGGATCGGTTGCCGTGGAGATCACGCCCGAGCTGCTCGGTGTCGGCTACATTATCGGGCCGAAAGTGGCCGCGAACATGATGGCCGGTGGGACGCTCGCGTACCTTATTCTCATTCCGGCGATCACGATTTTCGGTGAAGGCCTGACCTCCCCGATGTTCCCTGCGACCACCCTGATCCGGGACATGTCGCCGAACGAGGTCCGCAACGCGTACGTGCTCTACATCGGCGCCGGGGCGGTGGCCACCGGCGGTATTATCAGCCTGATCCGCTCCTTCCCGATCATAATTTCCGCTTTCCGACGTGGTTTCCGGTCGTTCCTCGATTCGCGGGCCGGCAAAGCCTCGGGTGAGAAAGTGGTCCGCACCGAGAACGACCTGCCGCTGTCGGTCGTGGTGTTCGGTTCGATCGGCCTCGTGCTGGCGATCTGGCTGGCTCCGATCCTGAATATCAACGCCATTTCAGCGGTGCTGATTGTCCTGTTCGGGTTTTTCTTTGTCACGGTCTCGAGCCGAATTACCGGCGAGATCGGGTCGTCCTCCAACCCGATCTCGGGCATGACAGTCGCGACACTGCTGATCACCTGCCTGCTTTTCCTCGCGGTGGGCTGGACCGGCGTGTCGTTCCGCGCGATGGCGCTCTCGACCGCCGCGATTGTCTGTATCGCCGCGTCGAATGGCGGCACAATCAGCCAGGATCTCAAGACCGGCTACCTGGTCGGCGCTACGCCACGGCTGCAGCAGCTAGGGATTATGATCGGCGTCATAACCAGCGCTCTGGTAATCGGGTGGATCGTAATCGCTCTCAACAACGCGTACACGACGGTCACGCCGATTCAGTATCCGGATTATGTCGCGACCGCCTCAGCCGACGAACCGACGCAGGTTGGTCCCGACGGCAACACGTATAGCGTCCACCGCGTCCACGAGCAGACCGGCAACGTTCTTGTCGGCAAGTACCTAATCGATGAGACCGGTCGCATCGCGTACCTCATTGATCCCGGCATCGCCGGGACAGTTTCGGAGGTCGACGGCAAGCCGGTGACGAAGCTCGATTCACCGAAAGCCCGGCTCTTCGGGCTCATTATCGACGGTATCCTGACCCAAAAACTTCCCTGGGGGCTGGTGCTCATCGGCATATTCCTTGCCCTTGTTATGGAACTGGTCGGCGTGTCGTCGTTGCCGTTTGCGGTCGGGTTGTACCTGCCGCTCTCGAGCTCCGCGCCGATTATGGCGGGGGGGATAATCCGGGCGCTGGTCGACCGCAAGCGCAGGGGCTCTGCCTCTGAGGCCGAGTTTTCGCCGGGTGTTCTTATGTCGTCGGGTTATATCGCCGGCGCGGCTATCTGCGGGATCATTGTCGCCGGGTTGGCCGGGGTCGGCTGGGACCAGGCGATCAATTTCTCCAGTCTGCTGGGGCACCTCTCCGAGGCCGATTGGTTTGCGATGATCCCGTTTGCGGTGCTCATGTACATCCTGTACCGTGTCGGCACTGCCAAGGACAAGGCTGCACCGGGCAAGTCGGATGCTCCGGAGAAATGATCGGAGGAAGAAGTTCCGGTCGGATGACGGCTAAGGGGAAGAGGGCGCTCTTTTCCGGCTGTCACGAATGGTAAGTCACCAAGGCCCCGCCGAGCGGGGCCTTGGTCGTTACGTGCGGCTTCCTTCAAATCTCTCTGCTTGCCGCAACAATCTCCGGCCCGTCTGCGTACCTGCTGGTAACCCGTCATCCCTCAAGGAAGTGAAGACCATGACCCAGAATGTGCCCGAGTACCGATCCAATGTGAAGGCGAAGGCGATTTCCACGCGACGGATGCGTGTACTTGCGTTCACGGTGCTGCTGACGTTAACCGTGCTCTTGATCTGGACAGCCCTCGGGCGGGCTCAGGCCGCGGATTCCAGTGCGATCTCGCAGCTTTCGACCGAGGCCACCGCGCTCGCTCCGCTTGTCACCAGCCAGGTGGCGAAGGACTTCCTGGCAGCTGTGCCGGATCTCCCGGCGCTTTCGGCCCCCCGGATCGTTTATTACAACAAGGAGCAGCGGGCCTTTCTGTCGGAGGCCGAATTTATGGCTCGAACCGATTCCGCCCGCGCCGGATTCGAGCGCCGCGAACTCGGCGAGCAGTTCTACTACTATACCCGCTACGGGACGCCTCTGGCTTTTGTCCGGCCGCTGGATCTGCTCGGTGAGGCCGGGCTCGCTTCGCTCAACGGGGCGAGGGTAGTCGACTTCGGATTCGGTTCCATCGGCCAGTTGCGGCTTATGGCCAGCCTCGGGGGCAATGTCACCGGTATCGAGGTCGATCCGCTCCTGCCGCTGCTCTACGCCGGAGATAGTGGGGCTATCCCGGCGGCACCGGGCGCTTCGCACGGCGCTTCCGGCTCCCTCAATCTGGTCTTCGGTTCCTTTCCGTCGGACGGGGCAATCGCGGCGGCGGTGCCGGATAATCTCGATGCGTTCGTCTCGAAGAATACGCTCAAGCGCGGCTACATTCATCCGGAGCGTGAGGTCGATCCCCGCATGCTCGTACAGCTTGGGGTCGATGACTCGACCTTTGTCCGCGAGGTTTACCGCCGCCTCAAGCCGGGCGGATTTTTCCTGATCTACAATCTGCATCCGGCTCGCAGCCTCCCCGAGGACGAGAAGTATATCCCGTGGTCGGATGGCCGGTCCCCGTTCGATCGGGCGACTTTTGAGGCGGTTGGATTCCAGGTGGTGGCGTTCGATGTCGATGACACGCAATTCGCCCGGACCATGGGGACTGCGCTCGGCTGGGCCGAGTCGATGGATTTTGAGAAGGATCTTTTCGGCACCTACACGCTGGTACGCAGGCCGCTGTAGCAGCGAATGCCCTTGAGGCTCACGCCGATCACCTGTTGCCGACTCTGCGTTCGTGCGGTACATTATCCCACCGATACGACGTTTAGAGAGGAGATTGGTGTGCTCAAGCTCAACGGCATCTTTCCCCCGATACCGACCTCATTCCGGCCGGACGAGGATCTGGCTCTCGACAAACTGCAGGAAAACCTTCGGCGGCTGGGTCGGTTCGATCTGGCGGGGTTTCTGATTCTCGGATCGAACGGCGAGAAGGTCATGCTTTCGGATTCCGAGAAGCGGCAGGTGTTCGATGCTGCGCGCGCCGCGATTCCGTCCGACAAGCTCATGCTGGCCGGGACGGGGGAGCAGTCCACCCGCGCCACCATAGCGCAGACTCGAAGTGCGGCCGAAGCCGGCGCCGATGCCGCGCTGGTGCTCAATCCCTCCTACTATCGGGGTCTCATGACCCGTCCCGCGCTGGTCAACCACTACCATGCAGTCGCCGAGGCTTCGTCGATCCCGATAATCGTCTATAACATGCCCGCCTGTTCCGGGCTCGACCTCACTGCCGAGGTTGTTGTGGAGCTGTCGAGCCACCCGAATATCATCGGTATCAAGGATTCCGGCGGGGACATCACGAAGATGGGGGAGATCGTGCGGGGGGCCGAGCCTGATTTCCAGGTGCTCGCCGGCTCGGCCGGGTTCATGCTGCCGGCGTTGTCGGTGGGGGCGGTCGGGGCGATTGTGGCTCTGGCGAATATCGCTCCTGAGCTGTGCCTTGCTCTCTACCGGGCCTTCGTCGACGGCGATCCGGACCGTGCGCGCGAGATCCAGTTCCGCATAATCCCGCTCAACCGGGCTGTGACCAGCGGCGGAGGAGTGCCGGCCTTGAAGGCGGCGATGGATTGTCTCGGGTTGTACGGGGGACCGGCTCGTCTGCCGATTCAGCCGTCAGGGCCGAGTGAGCGGGCGTTGCTGGCCGCTATGCTCGAGGAGCACGGGATCAGGATTTGAGGGGGGATGTTTGGGAATTGCCGCGGAGCCGAGCGGTGCGAGTATGGCGGAGAGGCTGGGATTCGAACCCAGGGTACCCGAGGGTACAACGGTTTTCGAGACCGCCGCTTTCGACCACTCAGCCACCTCTCCGACGGTCACCAAATGTACTAATTCATCCGAAAATGTAAAGCCCAATTTCTGCCCCCGCTTTCTGCCCCCGCTTTCTGTCCCCGCGCCAGTGGTCATTGAATCGTTGCCCCTGTTCCCGCCCGTGGGTGTTTCGGGCCTTCACCGGGTCCGTTCCGAGCCGACAGGCAGTCCTTTCAGCGCGGAACCCAGCCCAGCGCTAACGCCCCATGAACTGCCCCTGCTCGACCAGCGACTCCTGCGTTTCGATCACCTTGCGCAGCATGCCGTAGCGCGGCCGGACAATCTGGAAGGCGACAAACGAGAGGATAACAAACGCCAGTCCTTCGTCAAACCGCCCGGTCAGCAGGTAGTAGATGATCCCGTTGAGAGCAATGGCCGCGATCAGAAGAAAGATCGGCCGCAGGCGGGCCTTCAGTTCTTCACGGATATCGGATTCGATGGTCTCTTTCCGGCGGACCATCGGACGATTCAGCGCTTTCGAGCGCCAGAGGACCGCGACCGCTCCCTCGGTCAGGCTCGCCGCGGCGAGGAAGTAGAAGAGAATATTGGCAGAATCCACCACCGAAGGGTCCACCCCGCCATGCTTGTCGATGTAGTACGCGACCATGAGCAACCCGGCCGGGATGAGAATGTTGATGAAGATCCCCTGGTACAACACCCCGGCGATCATTTTTGCCAGATCATACTTGTCCTCAGCATCCAGATTCATCGCACCTCTCCGGTTTGAACGAATTGCTCGTATTTTTCGCGCCTTGGCCAGAAGACAGCAAGCCAGATTAACCCGACCAGGTAGAACAACAGGAGGCGCAGGAAGTCGTAGGTCAGGAGGTACACAACCAACCCGAACAGGAAACTGGCCTCCACGAACGCCAGTCGAAGCACCACCAGCGAGAGGTACATCCGGTCGGCGGATCGGCTGCCTTTCATGCGGCGCCACGTGTTGAGCTGGGCCCGCTCGATCACCGGCACCAGTAGCGGATCCACAATCGCGAGCGTCAGGAGCATGAAGAACACCAGCGCGCTATGGCCGCCGGCCGGTAGGTCGAAATCCCCGCGGTCGGGTCGAATTGACAGGGCGATCACAAGGTAGAGCGCCGGGGCGGCAAGTCCCATAGCCACCGCGATAATCCGGGCGATCATCCAGTTCTTTTCCTGCTCCTCGGTCAGCGGGCGCATGTCGAGCCTCCGTGGCAGGACGTCGGGATGGGTGGGTCGCCAACGTGTTGAAGACGGAATCGCGGCGTAGTCAATTGATCCCCTCTTTTCTTTCGCGCACCTGGGCGAAGAACTCCCGCATCAGCGATGCTACCGTGTCAGCCAGCACGCCTTCAACGATATCGATCCGGTGGTTGAGCCGTTTGTCGGTGGGGATCATGAAAATGGAGCCGCAGGCCCCGAATTTCGGGTCGCGGGCGCCAAACACGATGCGGCGAATCCGGGAGAGGACAGCCGCTCCGGCACACATCGCGCAGGGTTCCAGGGTGCAGTAGAGTTCGCACTCCTCCAACCGCCAGTCACCGAGGTAGTTGTAGGCGGCCGAGAGTGCGATCATCTCGGCGTGCGCGGTGGCATCGTGAAGCTGGGCAGTCCGGTTGTATCCCCGTCCGATCACCTTGTCGCCGAAGACGACGACTGCTCCGACGGGGACTTCCCCTTCCTCGTAGGCCTGTTCGGCTTCGCGCAGTGCCATGGCCATAAAGTACTCGTGCCGTTCGACATCCATGGCCGAAATATAGATCGAACTCCGGGGCCCTGCAAACGTTTTCAGGAGAAGAGCACCCGCGAGCGGCGGCTCCCCAGCCCCTGGATTTGGTACATCCGCCGGATACCGGCCGAGAACGCGGATTGGTCTTGATGTGGAGACAGGACTTGTATGGCGAATGAACTCATGACGCACCGGGCCCGGCTCTTCTACATTATCGCGTTTGCAGCCACTATGGCATTCCTGGAGGCCGCATCGGTCATTTACCTGCGCCAGTTGTTCTACCAGGATGGTTTCACCCTGCCGCTGCAGTCAATTCCCAACAGCTTCCTGCGAGTCGAGTTATTCCGCGAAGCGAGCGTCATCACCGTCCTTGTTTCAGTTGCCGCACTTGCGGGCAACAGCTTCTGGGAGCACTTCGGATGGTTTCTGACGATATTCGGAATCACCGACATCTTCTACTACATCTGGCTCAAGGCCACTACCGGCTGGCCCGATTCTCTTTTCGCGTGGGATGTACTCTTTCTGATCCCCGTTCCCTGGGTTGCGCCGGTCATCGCCCCCTTGCTTATTTCACTCTTCATGATTGTGATCGGTCTGCTGATCACGATCATTCATTCGCGCGGGTTCGGCTTCCGGCCGACCACTCTTGCGTGGGTCGCGGTGCTCCTCGGCACCGGTGCTATCCTCTACAGCTTCTGGGGGCGTGCCGAGGATACCCTCAACGAAGTAACCCCGGATACGTATCCGTACTGGTTGTTGATTCTCGGCCTTGCGCTCTATCTGACCGGGTTCTGGCACACGTTGCAGGCGAACATGAAGCACCAGGTGCGATGAATGCATGCACCCGGTGTCCCGAGATGCGAAGTCTGCCGGTAACTGCGGAGCACGGGGCGCGTCACTCGCGAATGCGGCAGTTCAGCGCAGGTCCGTTCCGGAACAGGAAATCGACGAAGCGAGTGATGTCCGAGATGGTGATTGATCCGGAGGCGTCGATATCGGCGGCCATCGGATCGGGTGCGGGTCCGCCGGCAAAAAGAAATCTCACCAGAAACGTCAGGTCGGCGATATCCGGGCCTGCGCCGTTGGCGTTAGCGTCCCCGCATGCGGTGAGGATCTTCACTTCGAATTCGGCCTCATCGGTGGCACCGGCGAGATCCCGGGCGGAAACGGCGAAAGCAAAGGCGCCGGTATCGACCGGCGTACCGGACAATCGGCCACTGGCTTCCAGGTTCATGCCATGGGAGCCCAGAGCATCCGATTCGGTGATCCATTCGATAGTGCCCGTTCCGCCGGCATGCTGGATCTGCATGGAGACTGGATGACCCAAAGTGCAGGCAGGCAGAGCCTCGGTTGTGATCGACAGGGCAGGGTTAACCGTAAAGGTGTAAGAGGCCGAATCCCGGTTGTCATACTCGTCGACTGCAAGGGCGGTGAACGCGATCGTCCCGATATTGGCGGGTATTCCCTCCAGAGTGCCGTTTGCCGCAAGTTGCAGACCGGTGCCGGCAAGGTTGCCATGAGCATCCGACCAGGTGATTGTGCCGATTCCGCCGTCGGAATGCAGGTTCACCTGGACAGGGATATTGACGGTCCAATCGGGCAGGGATTCGGTGGTGATGGATGGGCCGGTCGAGTCTGACGAATAGACCACGAACGTGACCTCGTCGACGGCCGCTTCAACCGGAGAATCGAAACCGAGATCGGAGACGTCGTAGCGCAGGCACACGTGATCGGCAAGTTCCACAAAGTCGTTGATCCAGATCACCTCCCGATTCCACTTGCCCGGCGAGGGAAGAACGGGCCCGATTCTTTTCGCCAGCACCCAGCTCAGGGTCGAGTCGTTACAGACCTGAAAGTCGAAGACATCCTCGCCGGTTCCGGGAACAAACGAGTTCACAAACCAGAGATAGAGCTCGACCGTGGCCATGTCGCCGCCCGACATGTCAATGCCGAGCGTACGCAACGTGGCATGCCCGCCGTCGAGGTCTTCAAGAAGTTCCAGTCCCGTATTCCATGCTTTGCCATGGCCGTGCCTGTCGCACGGGGGCATGATGCCGCCCTTGAAGTAACCTGTGGCCATCCGGGTGCAATGCCAGGCGCCGACAGTCGCGTCGCCTCCGTGCATCCAGTGCTCATCAAACTCGTAGTCATCGTGAAAGACGGTGTCGGCCCGGAAAGCGCCTGCGGCTCGAAAAGGGCATAATGCTCTTTTTGTGTTGATATTTTCTATTTCCGGCAGAGGTGGAAGTACCAGGCGAAGTAGTTGGCGCGGTGTTGTGCCGATAGGCCGCGATGCTGGCGGTAGCGTGTTTTCAGTCGGCTGAAGTAGCTCTCGATCCAGTTGGTTGAGGAGGGGATCAGAGAGTCGTCCA
>JBGSIV010000014.1:0-2082 GCA_041742355.1 Candidatus Zixiibacteriota bacterium | reverse complement strand
CGAAGCCCTCCAGGAGGACCTCAGTGATTCTCTTACCGACGAACACCGCGACTACCTCAACCGCATCGTCAGCGGCTCCCACAACATGGATGGCTTCATTCAGGACCTCCTGCGCCTCACCCGCCTCGACACGAGCACCCTCGATCTCCAGGACATCGACCTCGGGGAGATCGCCCGCGGCATTCTCGATGATCTGTGCGCCAAGGCCGCCGACCGTGCCTGCCGATTCCACGTGCACGAAAACCTCCGCGCCCGCGCCGATCACCGCCTCATGACCGTCGCTCTGACCAACCTGCTCGGCAACGCGATAAAATTCACCGCGCAGCGCGATCTTGCCGAGATCGAAGTGGGTTTGGAGGTGCGAAGTCTCACCGCGTCGGGAGACACGGTCAGCAAAGCCGTCTACTTCGTCCGCGACAACGGCGTCGGTTTCGACATGACCAAAGCCGAGCGGCTCTTCCAGCCCTTCCACCGCCTCCACGCCGACAGGGGCTACGCCGGCACCGGCCTCGGCCTCACCATTGTGCAGCGCGTTGTCGCCCGGCACCATGGCCGCATCTGGGCCGAATCTATCCCCGATGTCGGCACCACGTTCTACTTCACGCTCGAATCCTGATATCGCACGGGGTCCCTGCGCCCCGGACAATCCTGTTTGTCCACTTCCAAATCCATGGTCAAATTCTCTCTTGTCCTCTCCCTTCCAACACCATACCTTGTCTCCCGTAACCAATGATCAAAGGAGACCCGATAACGTGACGACCGACGACTTCATCGAACCCGAGAACGCCCTCCCCGAGACCACGCTCGACGTGCAATCAGAAACTATGCGCAATGCCGCCGCGCGCGCCGGATGGAAAGAATTCATGCCCGTCCAGGCCCGGACTATCCCTTATTTCGTCGCCCGCCGCGACCTCATGGTCCAATCGCGCACCGGCAGTGGCAAAACCGGCGCTTTCCTCCTGCCTATCCTCGACCGGCTCGATACGTCACGCCCCTCCTGCCAGGCCCTTATCCTTGTCCCGACCCGCGAACTGGCCCGACAGGTCGCCTCTGAAGCCGAAATGCTCACCGCCAGCTCCGGCGCCAACATCGCCGCCGTCTACGGCGGCGTCAGCTACCGCCCCCAGATCGACGCCTTCAAAAAGGGCGCCCACATCGTCGTCGGCACTCCCGGTCGCATCCTCGACCACCTGCTCAAACGCAGCCTCACCCTCGAAGACATCGATGTCCTCGTCTTCGACGAAGCCGACCGCATGTTGTCCATGGGCTTTTACCCCGACATGGTCGAGCTCCGGCGGTACCTCCCCAACCGGCACTTCACCTCCTACATGTTCTCGGCGACCTATCCCACCCATGTCATCAACCTCGCCCGCCAGTTCCTCCGCGATCCCGGCTTCCTCTCTTTAAGCCGTGACCGCGTCCATGTCGCCGAGACCGAACACGTCTTCTATGTCGTTCCCCATATGGAAAAAGACCGCCACCTCGTCCGGATCATCGAAGTGCTGAACCCGGCGGCGGCGATCATTTTCTGCAACACGCGCAACATGGTCCACTACGTCACCGTCGTCCTCCAGCGCTTCGGCTACGACGCCGACGAGCTCTCGGCCGACCTCTCGCAGAAAGCCCGCGAACAGGTCCTCCAGCGGGTGCGCGACGGCAAGCTCAAGTTCCTCGTCGCCACCGATGTCGCCGCGCGCGGTATCGATATCCCCGAACTCACCCACATCTTCCAGTTCGAACCCCCGGAAGACCCCGAGCTCTATATCCACCGCGCCGGGCGAACCGGCCGCGCCGGGGCCACCGGCGAAGCGGTCTCCCTCGTCGCCGGCATGGAACAGACCGATCTGCGGCGCATCGCGACCCGCTTTAGCATCGAGATGATCGAACGCCCCACCCCCACCGATGACGACGTCGTCATGGTCGTGTCCGAGCGCGTCACCGCTCTGCTCGAATCCCGCCTGCGTACCCAGGATCGCCTCCAGTACGAACGCATGCAGCGCTTCTTCCCGCTCGTCCGGCTCCTTGCCGACTCCGACGCCGGCCAGGAAGTGCTCGCCATGCTCGTCGACGAATACTACCAGC
>JBGSIV010000013.1:0-9147 GCA_041742355.1 Candidatus Zixiibacteriota bacterium | reverse complement strand
GGCGGCGATGAGCTGGCCGTAGATTCCGAAATTGGAGGAGCGGAACTCGCTCCACACGACGATCCCCGCGCCTGAAGGCAACAGGGCGATGTCCGGCGCCGAACGGCTGGCTACGGTGGAGGTCAGCAGTCTGTTCGGGCTGATGATGCTGCCGGTGTCGCGAAAGGCCTGCAGGTAGATCTGGGGATCGGTGGGTTGAGCGGCAGTGCGATAATCGACCCAGGTCCCGGCGAAGGAGCCGTTGAGCGCGCCGGCCAGTGAGGGCTGGGTCTGCTGGAAGTTGCCGAGGTCGCCGTTCAGCATCAGGTTCTCCTCGAGGGGATAGCCGGAGCTGTCAAAGCGCTGGAGCATGATGTCGCCGTAGCCGTTCTGGGCCTGGCGCCAGGCGACGGCGAAGGAGCCGCCGGGGCCGACGGCGATGCGGGGGGTGGAGTGTGCGGAGTCGGAGAGGTCGTTGATGCGGAAGTCGGTTCTCTCGCCGGCGGCTGCGGGGAGTGCGAGGCAGACGGCGAGAAGCAGCGCAAGGAGACTGCCGGGTAAGAGAAAAGCCCGCCATACGGGGCGGGCTTTGGTCGCCTTCTCGTCAGTTGGGCAGTATGTGGTTAAACAGAGCAACATCCGTGTTGTCCGTGGCACCGAAGCAACTATCGAGGATGGAAGAGGGCAGGCAGGACTTCCCACCGGCCCGCCCAGCAGTCAACGCAAACTAGCGTACTTTCTTCTTATGGCGATTGGCGCGTCTGCGCTTTTTGCGCTTATGCGTCTTGATCTTCATCCGTTTCCGCTTTTTCCCGCTGGGCATTAAATGTCCTCCACACTCACGTTAGGGGTTCAGATCTCCAGTTTGGTGATCATGTTTTTGAATTCATTGGACGGTTTGAACACCGGGACCTTGCGGTCCGGCACCGGCACGACGTCGCCAGTCCGAGGGTTACGGGCCTTACGGGCCTTGCGCAGTTTGACCTTGAACGTCCCGAAACCGCGGATTTCGATGTTGTGTCCGGTTTCAAGCGACTTCTTGACGGTGTCGAGAAACGAGTCGACAACAACGGCAACGTCCGTTCTGGTCAGACCGGTCTTCTCGGCCACGCGTTCAACCAAATCAGCTTTCGTCACAACGTCCTCCCTCGACCAAGTATTTCACGTTTGTTATTTTCACAGTGAGCCGGTACCGTTTCACTCTGGCCGCATGGTAACCCTTTGCGACACGAAAGGATACACACGCCTGAGGAAACACAAAGTGTGGAGGGTTGTCAACTACTTTTCGCGGATTCGGGCAAAAAAATTCGGTGTAACTGACTGTTAGCGGTACAAATAGAGCAATTCCGGCCCGATCAGGGTGTTCTGGATGTCGGATTTGACCGATTGCACGACCCCGCCAAGAAGGTCGAAAATCGTTATCTGACGGCGCTTTACGGGACGAACGACGCGCGGCTCCCCTTTTACATCGGCCAGATTGGCAGCGATATAGATCGCCTCGTTCAATCCGCCCAGCGTATCGACCAAGCCGAGATTCCGGGCCTGGACGCCGGTGAAAATTGAGCCGTCGGCCAGCGGATACACGGCATCGTTGTCCATCCCGCGCCCTTCGGCGACGGCGGCGACAAACTGCTCGTAGGTATCCATGACAACCGACTTGAGCATCAGGCCCTCTTCCTCGGTCATGGGGCGGGCATACGAGCCGACGTCCTTGAGTTCTCCGGACTTCACTACTTCGGTGCTGATTCCGACTTTCTCGAGCAGGCCGCTCGCGGTATGGAACTGGAAGATCACGCCGATGGAGCCGGTGAGCGATCCGGGGTTGGCGACGACCCGGTCGGCGGCACAAGCGATGTAGTAGCCGCCGGAAGCGCAGACGGAGGCCATGGAAGCCACGACCGGTTTGACTTCGCGGGCGCGGTGCACGGCATCGTAGATCTCCTGGGAGATGGCGACGCCGCCTCCGGGCGAGTTGACATGAAGGACAATCGCCCTGATGCCATCGCTTTCCGTCCAATCGTCGATTTGTTCGATGATGGGCCGTCCCATGCCCTCGTCGATTACGCCGTAGATTTCCACGATCCCGACATTACCGCCGGTGCCGGCGAAGCTGATATCCCCGGTTTCGGAGAGCATACCGATGAACATCAACCCGAAGAGCCCGAAGGCGCCGAGAAAGACGACCGCGATGATTACGCCTACAATGACATCCCGCTTGCGAGCCATATCTTCCTTTTCAATCCGAGTAAATCCGAAGCTGGTCGCCTACCTGCAACGCGTTCGGATCGGAAATGCTGTTCGTTTCGCGAATCTTGGCTATGGAGGTCCGGTAGCGGCGGGCGATCGCGCTCAGCGACTCGCCGCGACGGACTTTGTGCACCACGTATTCGGGGCCCGAGTTGGAGCGACCGGCGCCGCCGACAGTCAGCACCTGGCCGGGGTGAATCCGGCTGGTCCGGCCGAGGCTATTGAGGCGGCGGATTTCCGAGGTCGTCGTTCCGAACTTCCGGGCGATCTCCCAGAGGGTGTCGCCGGAGCGGACCGTGTACTTCTGCGACTTGCCGGAATTTGACGACCGGGAGGAAGAAGTGGACGCGGACTTGGTCGGCGTATCGTCGTCGGTCGACGCGTACGTGGTTTCTTCGTAGTGGCGGGCGCCCGATGGGATTTTGAGCCGCTGGCCGACGTAAATCCGGGAGCCGCGTTCGATCGCGTTGATGCGGCGGAGGGCGTCGATACTGGTGCCGAAGGCCTGGGCGATGTCCCACATGGTGTCGCCCGAGCGGACCACGTAGACGCCCTGCTTGGCGTTGTAGGAGCGGTCCTTGGGGGCCGGCGTCGGGGCGCCATCGAGCGGCACCGGGATGGTCAGGGTTTTGCCGGCGTAGATGGTCGTTCGGCGGCCGAGGTTGTTGGCGGCAAGGAGGGCATACTGCGACACGCCGTAGCGGGCGGCGATCGAGCCGATCGATTCCCCGCGGCGGATCGTGTGCTGCACGTAGGTGGCTTCCTTGGGCGAGGCCATGGTCTCGTAGGCGGCCAGGAACTGGCTCTTCGTGCCGGCCGGGATTTTCAGGCGGTAGTCTTTCGTGTTCGGCGGGGTATACTTGCGGAGCAGTTCGGGGTTCAGGTCGTGCAACTGCTCGGTGCTGCATCCGACCGCGTCGGCCACAACCGACAGGTCGAGGCAGCGGTCGACTGAGACTTCGTCCCAGGCCAACTCCGACTCGAATTCGATATTGGCAAAGCCGTACTTCTCCGGCTCCTTGGCAATGATGGTCGCCGCCATAATGAGCGGCACATAGTCCATGGTCTGGCGGGGAAGTTTCAGTTTCCAGAAGTCGTTGGTCTTCTGTTTCTTGATCGTCCGGTCCACCCGACCGGGTCCGCCGTTATAGGCGGCCATGGCCAGTTCCCACGAGCCGAACTTGTTGTAGAGCTCCTTGAGGAAGCGGCAGGCGGCATGGGTGGCCTTGATGGGGTCGCGGCGTTCGTCGACCCACCAGTCGCGTTCGAGCCCGTAGAGGCGGCCGGTCGAGGCGATGAACTGCCACAGCCCGGAGGCCCGTGCCCACGAATACGCCCGAGGGTTGTACCCGGATTCGACCATGGACAGGTAGACGAGGTCTTTCGGCATGTCGTGCTGGGCGAGGATGTCCTTCATCATGCGGTCGTACCGCTTGGAGCGGCGAAGGAATTTCTCAAACGCTTCGCGGGCGACGGTCTGGAAGTACACGATCGATTGGCGGACGCGATCGTTCATGTAAATCGGAATGTCGTAGGTGACCTGCTCCGGTTCGGAGGAGTAGACGGTCAGGTTCTGTTCCTCGAGGTTGTGCGCGAGGTCGCCGAACCGCTCGATCAGGACGGCCGCGGAGACGTCCTCCTGCAGGTTGCCCAGCGACAGCAGGGTGACGCGGTAGTCGGAGATCACGTCGTCCAGGAGAATGCTGTAGGCCGCCGCTTCCGGGGTTTCCAGCGAGTCTCCTTCGATGTCGAGGGTTGCGAGAATCTTCAGACCCTGTTCGAAGTAGTACTGCGCTTCTTCCCAGCTCCCTTCGCGGTTGGCGATGACACCCATCGCATGATACTCCTCGGCGAGATCAAGCTGGCGCCAGATTTCATCGTCAACGGCGGATGCGGAGTCGTCGAGAGTCTCGGCGGCGGAGAATGCTTCCTCCGGCTCGGGCTCGGCGACGGCGGTCGAATTGCGGCGGTTATACTCGCGAACCAGTTCTTCACGGGAGCGAGCCCCGGAAGCGTCCGGATTCGAAGATTTCGTGGCTGAGTAAGAATCGGGTTTGGTGTTCGGCTGCGGGGGTTTGGCAGTTGCGGCCGGGGTAGCGGGGCGGGTGCCCGTTGTGGAGGCCACGGCCAGCGAGTCAGCGGCGGTGGTCTTCTCGGCGTAGTTTGGCGGTCGGGAGATGCTGGCTCTGCCTCCGCAGCCGTTCGTCAGCAACCCGGTCAGGGACAGGGACAGCACGAAGAACATGGCGGGGAGGCGTCCATCGGCGATAGCTATACGTCTCATGCGTCAACCCACAGATTCGGTTTTACTTCCTTTATCGGTTCCCGGCCCCCCACCCTTTAAAAGCGGGTGGGCCTACTCCTGTTCCGGGCCAAGCTAACCGGTCATCAATCCATTGTCAATTTTAACAATTCCAGGGGCAGGCACTTTCCCGCTGTGCAAATATCGCACAAACGGGGCGAAGCGCCGTCTATGGCCGTGCCAGTTCGGCGCGAAGGGCCTGCACTATTGACGTACGATCCGCGAAATATCGGCAATTCACCTGATGCCGAAACCAGGTTGTCTGGCGTTTCGCGTAGCGCCGGTGATTCTGCTTGATACGAGCGATGGCTGCCTCAAAGCTGAGTCGTCCGGCGATGTGGTCCAGCAATTCATTATACCCGAAAACATTGGCCGCGCGCAGCGATTCCTCGCCGAAATCCGCGGCAACCCGCTCTACTTCGTGCAGCAGTCCGTCGGCGACCATCTGGTCGACCCGGCGGTCGATCTGACGATACAGTTCTTCGCGGCGAGGCGCCAGACAGAAATAGGCAAACGCATACTCCGCTCTCCGGTACCGTCCCGTGGTCACCAGTTCCGACCGGGTGCGCCCGGTCAGGAGGAAGATCTCCAGCCCCCGGATTACGCGCATCCGGTTGTTCGGATGGAGGCGCGCGGCTTCGAGGGGATCGATCTGCTGCAGGCGTTCATGCATCGCCTCGGCGCCGAGTTCGTTCATTTCGGCTTCGAGACGATCGCGGATGGCGAGGTCCTCCTCTTCGATCTCGACAATGCCGTCGGTCAGGGCGCGGAGGTAGAAGCCGGTGCCGCCGACAACGAGCGGCACTCTCCCCCGTCGGCGGATAGCGGCGATCGCGGCGTTGGCGTCGTCGATGAACCGGAAGGCGGTGTAGCGTTCCCCGGGCCGGATCAGATCGATCAGGTGGAACGGGACTGCGTCGCGCTCGGCGGCGGTCGGTTTGGCAGTGCCGATGTCGAGGCCGCAGATGATCTGGCGGGAATCGGCGGAGACAACTTCGATGGGGAATTCGGCGGCGAGTTCGACGGCGACGCCGGTCTTGCCCGACCCGGTCGGGCCGCAGAGGATGAGCACAGGGGCGTCGTTAGCCACGTCCGAACTGCTTGTCGAGATCCGCTTTGGTCACCCGGATGAAAGTCGGGCGGCCGTGCGGGCAGGAGTATTTGTTTTCGCAGGCGAGTAGAGCCTGCAGGAGGCCGGTGGCTTCCGGATCGGTGAGACGGTCGCCGGACATCACGGCCGAGCGGCAGGCGATGGACTGGGCCATGGCCTTGGTCAGATCCTGTCCGGCCTTGCGCAGGGACGCGATATCATCGAGGATGCTGAGGAAGACTTTTTCCGGCGATTTGTGCTTACGCCCCAGCACGGTCGGCACGGCTTCGATATTGACGGTCCGTCCGCCGAACGCACTCACGGCGAAGCCGGAGCGGGCGAGCATCGCCGCCGATTCGTCGAACACCATCAGTTGCTCCGGGCTCAACTCCACCTGTGCGGGAAAGAGCAGCGCCTGGCCATGCATGGACTGGTCGGCCATGCGTCGGAGGGTTTCTTCGTAGAGCACGCGCTCGTGGGCGGTGTGCTGGTCGACGACGTACAGCTCCTCCCCCACCTCGAGCAGCAGGTACAGGCTGGCGAAGCGCCCGATGAGGCGGAATCCCTGCGACGGTCCGAGCGATGGCCCCGGGGGAGCGTCGATAATTTCACCGGTGGAAGTATCGACCGTGACATGCTGCGCCGTGGGGGGATCGTTCGACTCGCGCTGTTCCCGGCCCGGACCATAGAGCGTTTCGAAACTGCTGCGATCCAGCGGCTGGGAGTGGTAAAAGCCGGGGATCACTCCCTGTGCGGGTTCGGTGGGGCGTATCGGCGGCGTGAAGGTCGAGCCACCCGCGTTTTCCGACGATGGCGGGCGGGCCTGGAACGCCGGGATAATGCCATCCTGGCGCAGGGTGTCTTTGATAATCTGGTACACCGCGTCGTGGACATCGTGCTCCCGGGAGAGGCGCACTTCGGCCTTGGTCGGGTGCACGTTGACATCGACCTCGTGCGGATCGACTTCGATCAGGAGTGCACCGATGGGGAACATCCCTTTCGGGATCAGTTCGCCGTAGCCGGCCATGAAGGCGTGGGCGATGGTGGCCGACTGGATGAAGCGGTGGTTGATGAAGAGGAACTGGCCGTAGCGGTTGTTCTGCACCATGTCGGGCAGGCCGATGCAGCCGGTGAGGCGGATCGGGCCTGAGGCGGCATCGAGCGGGAGGAAGCGCCGGCCCGGGCTTAGCAGCGAGGGTACCCGCTCCATCGCCGAGGATTGCGGGGGAACGCCGAAGATCTTACGATCATTGGAGGTGAAGCTGAAGCCGATGTCGGGGCGGCCGATGGCCAGGGCCATCGCGGTGCGCGATATGTGGCGGGCTTCGGTCGATTCGGCCTTGAGGAATTTGCGCCGGGCGGGGGTGTTGAAGAAGAGGTTTTCCACTTCGACGGTCGTTCCCGGCGGCGCGGCGATCGGCTTTTTGGACAGCAGCACGCCACCCTCGTAGATGATCTCAGTGCCGTGGGGTTCGTCGGCGGTGCGCGTAACCATGCGCAGCCGCGAGACCGAGGCCACCGACGGCAGTGCTTCGCCGCGGAAGCCGTAGGTGTTGAGTTCGTCGAGGTCGTCAAACGACGAGATCTTCGAAGTAGCATGGCGGGAGAACGCGATTTCCACCTGCGCTTCGGGGATGCCGCAGCCGTTATCGACAATCTTGATCACGCGGGCGCCGGATTTTTCGACGAATATGTCGATGCGGTCAGCGCCGGCGTCGATGGCATTTTCGACCAGTTCTTTCACCACCGCGGCAGGGCGCTCGATGACTTCACCGGCGGCGATTTTGTTCACGACCCGTTCGGGCAGCGGGCGAATCCAGCGCTTCGGCTGATCTGTTCGGATCGGTCGGGTCATTGCAGATCCTCTTTG
The DNA here is from genome assembly GCA_041742355.1 of Candidatus Zixiibacteriota bacterium. Taxonomy (GTDB): domain Bacteria; phylum Zixibacteria; class MSB-5A5; order GN15; family FEB-12; genus JAGNLV01. The sequence goes on along the minus strand of JBGSIV010000013.1, from coordinate 1,659 downwards.
AGCCGGCGCAGGAGATTGAGCGCATCGAGGGGGGTCATGTTGTCCAGATCGAGTTCGCGGATCTTTTCTTCGACCGCCGAGGGCTTTGGGTCAAACAGCGTCGGCTGCACCCGTTCCTTGTAGATCCCTTTCCCCAGTTCGCTGCGGGTGAATTTGCCCGATTCAAGCAGCTTGAGGATCTGGCGGGCGCGACTGATGGCCGGACGCGGGAGACCGGCCAGTTTGGCGACCTCGATGCCGTAGGAGTCGTCGCAGCCGCCCGGAATGATCCGGTGGAGGAAGACCACACGGTCCTCCCATTTCTTCACCTGCACCTGGTAGTTGCGGATATCCTCGTAGATCTCAGCCATGCCGGTTAGTTCGTGGTAGTGGGTGGCGAAGATCGTCCGGGCGCGGTTGTGTTCGTTGATGAACTCGACGACGGCCCAGGCAACGGAGAGGCCGTCGAAGGTGGAGGTGCCGCGCCCGACCTCGTCGAGCAGGACGAGCGATCGGTCGGTGGCGTTGTGCAGGATGTTGGCGGTCTCGACCATCTCGACGAGGAAGGTCGACTGGCCCCGGGCAAGGTTATCGACAGCACCGACGCGGGTGAAGACGCGGTCGGCGAGGCCAACCTCGGCCTTGTCGGCCGGCACGAAAGAACCGATCTGGGCGAGAATCACGATCAGGCCGAGCTGGCGCAGGTAGGTCGATTTGCCCGACATGTTCGGGCCGGTGAGGATGTGGATGCGGCCGTCGATCGAAGATAGCGTGACATCGTTGGCAACGAACGATCCGGGGGGCAGTACCGACTCGATCACCGGGTGGCGGCCGCCGGTGATGGCGAGGCGGGTGTCCTCGGAGATCTCGGGTCGGGTGTAGCCGTGCTCGACCGCCACCTCGGCGAGCGCGGCGACGAGATCGGTTTCGGCGGCGAGGTCCGCGGACAGTTTGATATCGGCGATACGGGTGTTGAGGTATTCGACCAGTTCGTTGTACAGATCTTCCTCGAGTTTGAAGATCTTCTCTTCGGCGGTGACGATGAGGTCTTCCTTCTCCTTCAACTCGGGTGTGATGTAGCGTTCGGCGTTGACGAGGGTCTGCTTGCGGATATAATCTTTCGGTACAGCGGCGCTGTTGGCGCGGGTGACCTCGATGTAGTAGCCGAAGACCTTGTTGTAGCCGACTTTCAGGCTGTTGATACCGGTGCGCTCGCGTTCGATTTTGGCCAGGGAGGCGATATAGTGGCGGGCATCGCGGATGCTGTCGTTCAGGTCATCCAGGCGGCCAGAGTAGCCTCGGCGAAGGATCTCCCCCCTGCTTGATGTGAGCGGGGGTTCATCGACCAGGGCAGCGGAGAGCTTTTCGATGAGATCATCGCAGTGCGGCAGAGAGGCGGCCAGCGCGGTCAGGTGCGGGCTGTGGGCGGTGCAGAGGATTTCGCGCAGCTTTCCGCAAACTGTGAGGCCGTCGGCGATGGCTTTCATCTGGCGCGGGTTGAGTTTGCCGATCCCAAGTCGACCGGAGAGCTTTTCCAAGTCAGGCAGGTGTCGGGTCAGTTCGCGGACTGAGGCTGCCAGGTCGCGATTGCGCACCAGTTCGGCGACACCGGACAGCCGGCGCTCGATCCGGGCTTTGGTGCGGAACGGCCGAAGCAGCGCGGCCTGGAGGCGGCGCGAG
>JBGSIV010000012.1:0-7531 GCA_041742355.1 Candidatus Zixiibacteriota bacterium | reverse complement strand
CGGTAGGTCAAGCACCGGTTTCGGTGCTTGACACATTCAGTCGTCCGTCGTTTCCGTCAAACACCCAAAGCTGTGTTTGACCTACCGATCCCACCGCAAGCTGTGGGCGACCCGCCCTACAAGAAGAGTACTCGTATCGGGCTGCCCGCAGCAGAGCTGCGGGTTACCTGTTCATCTCAGCGATCCCACCGCAAGCTGTGGGCTACTCTCTGACTTGCCGATACGCTGCTTCTTGCCCTCCGTACACTCTGTCTTATACTTACTGTGGACCATGGGTCAATCTCCATCAGTTTGCATGCGATTTTGCGGAGGCGGTGAGTCGAATCCGCTGTAGTAACAAGAGGCTACAGTTGGGTTTGGGGGATGTGCATGACAGGAGGCGACACGCCGAAAGGAGGTTTGTCACCTGTCGGAAGGAGAATCCGCGATTTACTGAAGGGGAGCACAGGAATCTCGAAGGGGAGTCCGTGACTTGTCGAAAGGGGAGGCTGCGAATTGCTGACAGGAAGGCCGCGATTGGCTGGAGGGGGTTCTTTGATCTGTATCGGCATGCATCGTACTGCCGGCCGGCCTCGTATAATCGACAGAGGGAATCGGGGGTTGCGTCGGGGCGGTGGAGCATTTACAATATGAGAAGAAGCAAGCGAGCGAAGAGTGTATGAGGGGAAGCAACAAAGCGAGGAGACGATGAAGGACTGGATTGATATTCTGGCGGAGAACCCCGGGCCGTCGTGGATAACGGCGGGGATTCTGTTCGGCTCGATAGTTGTGGCCGTGTGGGTGGCGCGGTTTGTCGGAAAGAGGTACCTGCCGGTGCTGGCGGCGCGGACGAAGTCGCGTCTCGACGACATCCTGCTCGTGATCTTCCGGAAGACCAACATGTTCGTGGTCGGGGTGGTCGCGCTGAATTTCGCGTTGAAGGCGCTGACGCTGCCGGAGCAGTTGCCGGGCATTCTCCGTATTGCCACAATCAGCGCGGTGTTCCTGCAGGTCGCCCTCTGGGGGAATGCGATTATCAGTTTCTACCTGGCCGAGGCATCGGCGCGGGCGGCAGCCACGGGGCAATTGGATACCAACGTATCGGCGCGGCGGGCGATCGGGTTTCTGGCCCGATTGCTGTTGTGGTCGATGGTGCTGGCTCTGCTCATGGAAAACCTCGGGGTGCGCCTCAGTCCGCTCTTGGCCGGTATCGGGATCGGCGGTATTGCGATTGCCCTGGCGGTTCAGAACATTCTCGGCGACCTGTTCTGCTATGTCGCGATTATCCTCGACAAGCCGTTTGTCGCCGGTGATTTCCTCGTGATCGATACCTTCTCCGGGTCAGTGGAGCGGATCGGGATGAAGACAACGCGCATCCGGTCGCTTTCCGGTGAATTGATAGTAATGGCGAACCACGACCTCGTCAACAGCCGCATCCGCAACTACAAGTTCCTTCAGGAGCGCCGGGTGGTGATGAAGTTCGGCGTGACCTACGAGACATCGCCCGGGGATCTTCGGGTGATTCCCGAGATCGTGCGCAGCATTTTCGCCGGCCTTCCGGAAGCACGGATAGACCGGGTGCATTTCGCGCAGTTCGGCGATTTTAGCCTGAATTTCGAGGTGGTGTATTTCGTGCTGAGCCAGGAGTACAATGTCTACATGGATGTGCAGCAGAAGGTGAATTTGAGCCTTGTAGAGCTGTTTGCGAAGCAGGGGATCGAGTTCGCGTATCCGACCCAAACGCTGTACATGCACCGCGCCGGAAAGACGGAGCAGAAGGAAGCGGCTGAGAAATCGGTGATGTAGGGGGAGCGCGGTGGGGGAGGACGTCTGATGTGCCCGGGGAAGATCGAGGACACGGACAATTAGGTTTGTCCGTGGCACAGGAAAGTAAGGAATGTGTGAGGTGAGGACACCTGACATCACGATGCCATGTCAAATCCCTCGGGGGCGGACGGCGTTGCATTGAGGGTGGCTGCAGTGCTGGTGGCGAGTGGTGGAGCGGGCGGCGGCAGAGGGGATTTGACCTACGAGAGAATGTATCTGCCGCGCACAGCCATACGAAGGACTGATACCGGCGGGTGAAGGGGGGGATGTCACTCGATCGGCCCACATGAAGAGACAGGAGCCGTGTGCTTCTTTCCTGCGACGGGAGCGCGGAATCCTGCAACCCGTCGCGGATCATGCCTGTCTTATCAGCAGGGAGTCGCGTGGATCCATCTGTTTCCCGGCGTACCACGGGACCATCTGATGGCAACGCCCGTGCTATTCTCGAGCGAATCCCTTGTGTCCGGTCGCCCCTAACGCAGAAGGAACCAGCCCGTGGAAATGATCGTCAGCAAGGTCAGCAAGAGGTACCGGGGGAAGGTGTGGGGACTCCGAAATTTCAGCCTGACTCTTAAGCCCGGTATCCTCGGCCTTCTGGGTCCCAACGGCGCCGGCAAGACAACCCTCATGAGCATTCTCGCGACTATTACATCGCCGACCGAGGGGACGGTAACCTGGAACGGTGTCGACATCGCCCGCAATCCGGATGATCTGCGTCAGGTGCTCGGATATCTTCCACAGGACTTCGGTGTGTACCCCAATTTGTCGGCGGTGGAATTTCTCGAGTACATGGCGGCGATCAAAGGGCTGGATGCGAAAACGGCCCGGGCGCGGATAGACGAACTGTTGACGCTGGTGGATCTGACCCATGTGCGCAACCGTCCGGTCGGCGGTTTCTCGGGAGGGATGCGGCAACGGGTCGGAATCGCCCAGGCGCTGCTGAATGATCCCCAGCTGCTGATTGTCGATGAGCCGACGGTTGGCCTTGATCCGGAAGGACGGATCCAATTCCGCAACCTGCTTTCGGATCTTTCGGGGGAGCGGGTGGTGATTCTATCCACGCACATAGTTTCCGATGTCGAGGCGACTGCGACAGAAATTGTCCTGATCAACGGAGGGCAACTGGTGCGGCACGCGGTGCCGGAGGAGTTGCTGCGGATGATGGTGGGAAAGGTGTGGGAGTGCCTGGTGAAGAGCGAGGAACTGACGGCATTCCGCCGGAATCACCTGGTCAGCACGACGATTCGCCGCAGCGACGGGGTGCAGGTGCGGGTGGTGGCGGACAGCGCGCCGTGCGACAACGCGCGAAATGGGACGCCGACGCTGGAGGATGCCTACCTGTACTGTATATCGGCCGCGAATGGAACGGCGGTCATGAACGAGGTCGGGCCGGCATGAGTTTAATCAACCAGGTTTACCATCTGGTTCGTGCCGACTTCCTCGAACGGGTGCGGCGTTTCAGTTTCCTTGTGGTAATGGGGCTGGCGTTGTTTGCCGGGTATATGTTCGTGCCGCCTGTGGGGGCGCCGTATACCTCGTTTGTGGTCGCGAGTCACCGGGGGTACTACAATTCGGCCTGGGTGGGGACGCTGTTTGGGGTGACGGCGGCGATGCTGCTGTCGCTGATCGGATTCTACCTGGTGAAGAACTCGATCAGCAGGGACTATGATACGCGGGTGGGGCAGATTATCGCGACGACGCCGCTGCGCAAGCCGGTGTACATGGCCGGAAAGTGGATCAGCAATGTGCTGGTGCTTTCGGCAATTCTGCTCGTACTGACACTGATCGGGCCGGTGATGCAACTGGTGCGGGGAGAGGTGACGGAGCTTCACCTGATGGCGATGTGGACGCCGATCTGGATGATGGGATTTCCGGCGTTGGCGTTTGTGGCGGCGCTGGCGGTGTTGTTCGAGAGCATTTCGTTTCTGCGTGGGGGATTCGGGAATGTCGTGTACTTCTTCTTATGGGGGCCGGTGCTGGTGGGGTCATCGGCGCGGTCATATATCAGTGACGCCGCCTCGGTGCATGCCCTGGATTTCGCCGGTGTGGCAAGCACCACCTGGGACATCAAGCAGAAGCTGGTGTCGGCGGGAGTGGATATTCACAAGGGGGTATTTGGGATTGTCGGGCCGCTGCCGCCAGAGAATCGCCATCTGTTCATGTGGGACGGGATCGATTGGACGCCGGAGCTAATTCTGCACCGCCTGTTGTGGGTGGGGTTGGGGGCGGTGGTGGTGTTGATCGCGGCAATTCCGTTCGACCGGTTTGATCCGGCGGGGAGCCGGGCGCTGGCGAGGGCAAGTAAGGCGGCCAGGAATCTGTCGTCATCATCCAGAGCCGAGGTGCAGCCGCAGGCGGTGACGGCCGGGTTAGCGAAACCGGTGATCGGGAAATCGGCAGTACCGTTGACTCCTATCGTTCGGGGCGCACCGAAGACGCGTTTCGTGGCGATCGTGGTGGCGGAACTGAAGCTGATGCTCAAAGGCCGCTCGTGGTGGTGGTACCTGGTGGCGCTCGGATTGACCATCCCCACCCCGTTCATTCCGCTGGATCGGGTGGCTGAGATGCTCTTTGCCGGGGGGATGCTCTGGCCGGTGCTTCTGTGGTCCGGGATGGGAACGCGAGAGTTGCGGCACCGGACGTTTCCGACAGTGTTCGCGACGGTCCGTCCGCTGAGTCGGCAATTGCCGGCGATGTGGATGGCGGGGGTGATCGTGGCGGCGGCGATGGCGTCGGGGTATGCGGCGAGGATGGTAGTTAACGGCAGCGGAGCGGATCTGTATGCGCTGGTTGTCGGCGTGCTCTTTGTGCCTTCGCTGGCGCTGGCGCTGGGAGTATGGACAAACGGGAGTCGGACGTTTGAGATTGTTTACCTGCTGCTTTGGTACATAAGTATTCAGGACGGGGCAACGGTGTTTGATTATCGGGGGGCGACGGCGGAGGCGGTCAGTTCGGGGGTGCCGGTGTACTTCGCCGTGCTGGCGGTTGGGCTGATGGCTCTTGCGGTGGTGGGGCGGAAGAAGCAGATGAGCGTGCAGTAAGATTCCGGGCGGCAAGGGCCGACCGGGGGCTACCCGGTAGTGGGACTCTACTTCAGCAGCAGCATTTTTCGGGATTCAGCGTGGTCGTCGCTCTCAAGGCGGTAGAAGTAGACGCCGCTGGCGACGATAGAACCGCCGTTATCGCGGCCATCCCAGACAATCACATGAAGCCCGGCGCTTTGGGTGGCGTCGACGAGCGAGCGGACCTCGCGGCCGAGCAGATCGTACACGGTCAAGCGGACGACGGATGCGCGCGGGAGCGAGTAGCCGATGGCCGTTTCGATGTTGAACGGGTTCGGGTGGTTCTGCTCGAGAACAATGCTCTGCGGAAGGGTGGGGTCGACATCGTCATCAACATCAAGCGGGAAGCAGCCGATGTCCTCGGCGCCGATATTGCCGGCATCGGAGGCGATACCGACACAGGGTGAAGTGGCCTGCAGGCGGAAGTCGTTGCCGGCTGTATCGCAGAAGCCCGGATCGGCGATCAGGTTGTTCGGCATGGTGTAGAACGTGGCGGCGCAGCCGGGCAGATCGAGGCCGGAGTCGGAGACGCAGCAGTAGGTCAGGAAGGGATCGCTGGAGCGCCCGACGATTGGATCATAGCAGATGATCGGTTTGCCTCGGTTGTCCATGAGGATGCAGTCGGTGAGGGTGGGGCTTCCGCCGGTGAGGGCGATGGCGCCGTTGTTGCCGAAGAAGGTGCAGTGGGAGATCTGTGCGGAGCCATATATCATGAAGAGCGCGGCATCTCCCTGGTTGCGGCTGAGGATGGTGCGGGCCATGGTGAACCAGACGCTGTCGCCGGGGAGGGGGCGAAGGGCGGAGCCGTACTGGGCGGTGTTGCGGTAGAACGTGCAGCCGTCGAAGGCTAGGCGCTGGAAATCGGCGACTGCGCCGCCGGTCTCGGCGCTGTTGTATTCGAAGTGGGTGGCGGTGACCGATCCGGAGTCGGGGCCAAAAATCGCGCCGCCGGCGTTGTTCGCGAGATTGTAGTTGAAGCGGCAGGTGTTGATGTCGACGCGGCAGGATTCGCAGTAGATCGCGCCGCCATAGACGGCGCGATTGGTCTCGAAGATGCAGTAGCGGAGGTTCAGGTTCCACAGGCTGCCGGTGATTGCGCCGCCGGCGGGGGCGATGCCGTTGCGGATGGTGAAGCCGATGATGGTGGCCTCGTAGTGGCGTCCGCTGCCGATGGAGCCGTCGCCAAGGTTGAACGCGCGGTGGTCCATGAAGTCGTCGCCTTCGCAGTCGATCGTGGTGACGGCGGGGCCGTGGACGGATCTGATGACGATGGTGGTGTCGGGGAGGGTGAGGTCATAGTTGCCCGCGCCGGTCCATACGCCGTCGGCGACCACGACGGTATCGTCGCCATCGGTGGCGTTGATGGCGGCCTGGATGGTGGGGTGGTCGGCGGGTACGCGGACGGTAGCGGCATGTGCCCCGGAAGCCCCACTCAGTGCCAGCCCTGCCAGAAGCGCGGTTGCGGCAGCAGTTCTCATTGGCGTTCTATCCCTATGTCTCTTCGGACCCTGCGTGAAGAAATATTACCCCGATGATTCAATATAAGCTAGAGCCGTCAACCAGCAAAGACCCTCTTTGTTTGGTTCTTCCGGCGCAGGAGTTGTCAGGTCAGGTTAAGTCATTGAACGACAAAGGCAACCGAGCTTGATCGGCCAAAATCATCGACGGCCATGAGCGTATGGCGGCCGGGCTTGGGGGCATAGAAGACGGTGGCGCCGGGGCGGGCGGTGGCGAAGTGCTCGCTGTCGAGGAACCAGTGAACGGTGCCGCTGGAGTGGGCGACCGAAGCCTGGAAGGGGATCTTCTGGTACTCGGTGGGCACGCCGTGGCGGAGTTCGAAGATCTGGTCGGGTTCGGGAGAGGCGATGACGGGGGAATCGGTGACAATCACGCCGGTGCAATAGGGGTTGTGGGCGGGCATGGTGGCGGCGGCGCCACGGTCGAGGAGCCATCCGGTGAGGCGGGCGGGCCACTGCTCGAAGACGACAGTGTCGATCGTGTGACCCGCGGCGCAGGCGCGACAGAGCGCGTAGCCGGAGGTGTGATCGACCAGGAGGGTTCTGTGGACGGTGCAGCGGGTCACGGGGGAGCGATCGGCGAGGCAGTAGTCGGCCACTGTGGTCGGGCAATCATCGGTGGGGAGCATGCCGGAGATGGCGCACACCTCGCGAGTCTCGACTTCAGCGGGGCGTTCGAACCAAGCGGGTTCGGTACCGCGCATGAGTTCATCGAGAATCTCGAAGGCGAGGGGGGCGGCGGTTTCGGCGCCGACGAGGTAGGCCGAACCGGCGCCGTCGAAATTGCCGGTCCAGACACCGACCGTGTAGCGGGGGGTGTAGCCGACGGTCCAGGCATCCTTGCGGCCGTAAGAGGTCCCCGTTTTGTAGGCGACCGCCGGGCGGTCGGCGGTGAATTCCCACGAGGCGGGTAAATCGGGGCGCTGGAGGTTGGCCAGGATCTCGGTGGTCAGGTACGCCGCGCCGGGGGAGAAGATCTGACGGGGGGGGCGGTGGGTGGTGTCGGCCAGCATGCGCGGCGGGAGGTAGCGGCCCTCGCGGGCGAAGGCGGAGTAGAGCGCGGTCAGATCGAGGAGTGAGACCTCGGCGGCGCCGAGGACGAGCGGGAGGCCGTACTCGTAGTACTTGCGGCGCAGGCCGAGGCCG
>JBGSIV010000011.1:0-11824 GCA_041742355.1 Candidatus Zixiibacteriota bacterium | reverse complement strand
CCACCGCCGAAGTACATCCCGGCTCACCGGCATCTTCAGATCGATGAGCTTCGCGCCGCGATAAAGGCGCTGAATGTGCTCCTCCATGAATATGACCCGGTCATCGATCCCGAGAAACATCTCGAACAACCCCTCGGCATACATGACCGAGTTGTCGAACACCGAGATTTTCGCATTCTCCGGTTTGACCAGCCTGCCATTGATCGTCGTTACTATTCGGGCCACGCTGTACTCTCCTTGTTCAATCCCAACGCCGCGAGCATTCGTTCCGCCTTCAGGCGCATCTCATCGTACTCGGCCTCCGGCCGGCTGTCCGCGACTATCCCCCCACCGGCGTGCACATGGTAGCAGCCGTCGCGGTGGATCATCGTGCGGATCGCTATGTTGAAGTCGGCCCGGTCGCCGTGGACATAACCGATACACCCGGTATACACCGATCTCGGATACGGTTCCAAACAACGGATGATTTCGGTCGCGCGTCTTTTCGGCGCTCCAGTGATCGACCCGCCCGGCAACAGCGCCCGAATCAGGTCGGCCGTCGTGCAGTCGGTCCGGAGCCGCGCACTGATATCGCCGACCAGGTGGTGCACCGAGGCGTACCGCTCCGGACGGAAAAGGCCGTCGACCCGGACACTCCCGATCTCAGCAACCCGACCGAGGTCGTTTCGCGCGAGATCGACAATCATCAGCAACTCCGCCCGGTCCTTCTCGGAGCCGAGTAGCGTCCGAAGATTCACCGCATCCTCCTGCTCGTTCCGGCCGCGCGCAATCGTCCCCTTGATCGGCCCGGTGGTCACCGCGCTGGCCTCTTTGAGGAACATCCGCTCCGGCGACGACGAGAGAATCTGGTAGTCGCCGTAATTGAGCCAGGCGGCGTACGGCGAGGGATTTAAGTCGCGCAGACGCAGGTACACCGACACCGGGTCGGCTTTCGAGAGCACTTCCAACCGGGTTGTGTAGTTGGCCTGGTAAATATCCCCTTCATGGATATGGTGCTTGATCTGCTCGACATGACGGCAGTATAGGCTCTTCTGAAGGGCGCAGGACAGGCGGGCATTGCCGTAAGACTCTGTGGGACTATCAAAGGTCGCCTCCGGTCCTTCAAGAAGATCGCGGTAGTCATCGAATTCCCGGTTCGTCGGTTCAGCTGTCCCGGCGAGGTGATCGATCTGAAGAACCGATCGATAGAAGGCGAAACGCATATCCGGGATCTGAAGGTCAGCCTGCCCAGCCGCCGGGTCGACAAACGGAAGCGCCGCCTCGTACGTGATATACCCGACCGAGAAGAGGCCGGTATCGGCCCAGAGGTCTTCCAGCAGCGCCAGCCCGTCGATTCCATTGAGCCTCCGACGCTCCTGCCCCTCTTCGCTGATCAGCGCCGAGCCACCCCGAATCGAAACATCCACCACCGGCCGTCGGCATAGGAACGACATCCGCCCCCGGTCACGAAAACCGTAGGCCGAATCCAGCCAGACCGTTCCCTGCTTTCGCAGGGTCGGGGCGATCCGCCGAGAGAGATCTGCCCTATTGGCTGTCAACAAGTTAGCTTGACTCATGATCAGCCCGAAAAGTACACGCCCGCCCTCCGTTGTCAAGCCAAATCAGGGGCGGTCAGAATACCGGGGCTGTGCTTTTAAGTGGTTTTCCCGGAAGAAACGGTCGTGTTTGGGGTAATCTGTCAGGAGTGACGATCAGCGCCGGCCGCGATTTTTGGGTCCTTTTCGTAAGTTGTTGCTCTCCGGAAGGTTAAATGATGTCGCCGTGGCGAATACTCGGGAACCTTGGGAGCCGCGGCGGGTACTAAGTAGTACAGCACGAAGGACGGGTGATTATGGCGAAGAACAAAGAGACCGAGAAGGCAATAGACTACAAGCTCATGCGCCGCGTCCAGGACGGTGATATGGTGGCCTTTAATGAGGTGGTCGAACGCTACAAAGACCGGCTCATGAATGTCATCGGGCGCATGCTTTCATCGCAGGAAGAGGCCGAAGACGTCGTGCAGGAGACGTTTATCCGCGTGTATCAGCACCGGCAATCGTTCAATTTCCAGCACTGCTTCTCGACCTGGATCTATACCATCGGACTGAACCTCGCCCGCAACGAACTGCGCAAGCGGAAACGGTTCAAACACTACGACATCACCGAAATGCAGGGGAACGAAGCCGAGTTCGCCGTCGAGATGAAGCTCCCCAGCCGCCTGCCGCAGGTTCTCGATGAAGCGGTGCAGGAGCTTCCGGAGAAGTACCGCATGGCTTTCATGCTCCGCGATCTCCAGGAGATGCCGTACGAAGAAGTCGCCAAAATACTGAGCATCCCCCTCGGCACGGTCAAGTCCCGAGTGAACCGTGCCCGCATGATGCTTCGCGATAAGTTACTACCCAAACTGGAGGGTCAGAATGCGCTGTCGAAGAACACGCTCCTTCCTGTCAGCCTACTGTAAGGACGAACTGTCGCCCTCACAGCAGCTGGCGGTGAGCGAACATCTTTCGACCTGCCCGGAATGCCGCCGAGAAGAGAGCGAATTCCGCGCCCTGCTTGAGGCTACCTCGCTGGTGTCCTCGCGCACGGTTTCCGCGGATTTCACCGCCAAGCTGTTCAATCGTATTGCCGAAGAACGTTTCGCCGAAACGCGCACCCAGGCCTACCTGCCGAAACGGGCGCCGCTGGTCCTTTGGACCAGGCTGGTGCCGGTGATGGCCAGTGCCTGCGTAGTTGCGGTCGTCGGTATCATGACATTCATGCCCGGCACGGATTCGCCGAGTGGTGTCATTGCCGACCTGTCGACCGATCCGCTTCCCCGGCACATGACTGTCCAGCCGACGCACAATCCGAACATGACCGTGAGCCTCGAAAAGGACTGGTCGCTGGCCGCACAAATGGCCCGCGCCGAACGCCTCAACCGGCTCTCGCAAGCTGTCGGCGCGCAGGTCGAATTCCACCGCATGGCGCCAATGTATGGCGCGACGAATGTCGCCGCCCAGACCGGTGCTGTGCCCTATGTCTCCGATTTCTACCGTATCCGGCCGGTTATCCGGATGTATCAGAATCCTGATGCCGCTGCCAAGGAGGTCTCAAACACCTACTGAAAAATGATAACGAATCGTGCTACGACCGCCAGATCAGCCCTTCTCCTGTGCCTTCTGGCGGTCCTTTTTTCAACCGGACCCGTTGGCGCAGCCGACTCCTCGCTCATCGAGCTTGAGGACCGGATAAACGACCTCGTCTACCGCATCTCCCGCTCTGTCGTGACCGTTGAAGCGGCGCAGCCGCACGCCTTCGGCACCGGAGCCCCCGGAATGGGTGCGGTGCAGACGCTTGTCTCCACCGGCATAGTCTGCGATACCCTCGGCCATGTCGTCGTCGCCGCCACCTCGGTGGTCGACCGCGACGATATCGTCATCCGCTGCGATCACCACGTCATCACGGCCCGCCTGGTCGGTGTCGACTACCGTACCGGCCTCGCCCTGCTCAGCGCCGAGAATAACCTCGGCCGCCCCGCGATTCTCAGCCGCAGTTCGCAGTGCGCCGGCCAAATGGTCGTGGCGCTCGGCAACGCCTACGGCGTGCGCGCCGCTCCGTCACTCGGCTTCTGCGCCGGATACCGTCCCGACGGCCTTATGCAGTTCTCCGCCCCCATTACGTCGGGCAGTATGGGTGGGGGAGTCTTCGACCTGGCCGGCAACCTCGTCGGCGTGATCGCCGGGAGTCTCGGACAGGATGGCAGCGCCGAGGTCGGCCTGGCTGTACCCGCGGCCGAGATCCCCGAAATCATCACCCACCTCCTCCGTCACGGCAGCCGCTACGCCGGCTACATCGGCGTTCGCGTCGCCGACTTCGAGCTCGCCCCCGGCATCGAACTCGACTATCCCGCGGCACTGGTGAGCACCGGCCCGACTCCCGGCCGGATTATCGACCGAGGCATCCTCGTGACTGCTGTGGCGCCCGGTTCTCCCGCTGCTCGGGCCGGCCTCCAGCCCGGCGACCTCCTCTTTTCGATCAATGGCACGGCCGTCGCCTCCGCGGCCCAACTTCAATTCATCGTACGGGACAACCTCCCCGGCACCCGCCTTGAGGTCGGCTACCTCCGGCGCGAAGTTCCGTACGTCGTGCAGTTCGAAACCGGCCGGCTCGAAACTCCGCTCCCTGCCAACCCGTTTGAGAGTGCCCCCTCCGCAATCAACTCCTCGACCGCCGACTCCCTGCGCCTCGAAATCGACCGCCTCAAACGAGCCGTGCAACTCCTCGAGCAGCGACTGCGGTAGACGGTCCGCTCCGGCAAGTTAAGCATTGCCATTGACCTGCCGTTCCTTCATACTTACCCCCGTATGAACCTGTCTGTCAACATCGAGGACTTTCGACACCGTGCCGCTTCAATTGCGCCCGAGCACTACGCCCGCGAACGCCTCCTTGCCTTCTACTCCGCGGCCATCGCCCTTGCCGATGAACCGGCCCTGACGGCAGCTGTCGCCTCAGCCCGGAATCATGGTCTGAACCGGTCTTCCCTCAACGAGGTTGTCCTGCAATCGTACCTGTTTCTCGGCTTTCCCCGGATGCTCGTCGCCGCCGAACACCTCCATAACCGGTATAAAGAGGAAAGGGAAGGACTTCCCCTGACCCCGGTGTCCGGCGAGGAAGCAGCGGAGTGGTTTGAACGGGGAGAAGCCTTGTGCCGCCGTGTGTACGACGGCAATTACGACCGACTGAAAGAACGGGTCGAGGAAGTCGCCCCGGAGATCTTCCGCTGGATGATCTTTGAAGGATACGGAAAGGTGCTTTCCCGCCCCGGCATCGACGTTATCGAACGCGAACTGGCGATAATCGCCTGCCTCATGATCGAAGACCGCCCCGCCCAGCTCTTCTCCCATATCCGGGGCGCACTCAACGTCGGCGCCCAACCGTCACAGGTGCGGCAGGTGATAGAAGATATCGGCGCCGCCGCCGGCAGCGGGTACACCACCTCGAAAGACATTTGCCTTCGACTGAGACTACCATGATACGCCGACTGCGCAACATCCTCTTGATTCTGCTCGCCCTCGGAGCGGCGGTCGTTATCGGCGCTCTTGTGTACCTCGCGTACATGGGCGGGATCGAGCGCCTCGCCAACGACCGCCTCAAGGAGATGTTCGCCGATCGAACCAACCTCGACATCCACATCGGAGACATCGGCGGCGATTTCTTCTCCGGATTCTCCCTGAGCGAAGTCGAAATCTTCTATGTCAATGCCGACCAGCGGACTCGGCTCGCCTACATCCCGAAGCTCCAGGCGGGCTACTCTTTCGCTAACCTCTGGAAACGGCACTACGTGCTCAACTACCTCTATCTCGATAGTCTAGACCTGACGCTGCGCTACGACACCCTCACCGGTTGGCAGACGCCGCACCTGACGGGCGGACCGGACTCCACCGAGCGGCAACCGCGATCCCTTCCGTCCTTTGCCGCCGACAACGTCAAGATCAACGCCGGTCGGATCACGGTGATCTACAACGGCGATACCACCATCATCGACAGCATCGCTTTCGCCGCCGCGGTTACCGGCGAAGAAGGAACCTACGGTGCGGAACTCAGCCGCCTCGCCTTCACCTCGAACCGCCCCGGACTCGCCCTCGATGCCGCAGTGGGAAAGGTCACGTACTCGGAGAGCAACCTGCTCTTCTCCGATGTGATCTTTTCGTCCGGCCCTTCACGTATTCGAGCCGAAGGAAGTGTGGGGTTCGGCGACAGCGCCACGGGCACCCTCCACCTCGACGGCGACAATATCGACGTCACGGGCCTGTCGCAATACACCGGCGTAAACCTCAAGGGTCTGGTGGATATCACCGGCGACCTCACCTTCAGGGGCAAAGCCATCGAAGGCTCGGTGAACCTGGCGGGCGACTTCTTCATCTTCGACTTCGAAAACCTCTCGGTGAACTTCCGCTACGCCTCCAGGCTCATACAACTGGACAGCCTGTACGGGAGCATCCTCGACGGCTGTTCGATCGACGGCAAGGGAGAGATCGACTTCAATCAGAAGCCGAGCCACTACCTGCTGGCCGCCGACGTCCGCAACTTCAACCTCGACAATCTCGTCAACGGGACGTTCAAAACCGACTTAACCGGCCACGTCGATCTGGATGGGCGGTCGTTCTCGGGCAAGAATCTCGTGCTGAATGTCGACGTCGACTTGTTCGAGTCGACCTTCCACGATTTTCCCATTCAGCAGGCCTCCGGGCCTATGACGATCACTACCGACTCGCTCGTCTTCCCCGATTCGTTCCGCGTCGACTACTACGAAAATGTCTTCTGGGCCACCGGGAGAATTGACTACCGGGACGAAATTGATCTGCTCGTCCAGATCGACCTGAACAATCTCGACCGATACCGCCAGACCCGCTTCTTCATCGAGGAACCGGGCGGGCGCGGATACGCCGAGGCGTCGCTCACCGGCCTCACGAAGGACCCCGATCTTCGCGGCTGGTTTGCCTCTGATTCCGCCTGGATCTACGGCCTCTATGCTGACAGCATGTTTGCCACGGTCGATCTGGAGCGGTTTCTGACCGGCCGTCAGGGGGGAGTCGAAGTCTGGCTCGACAGCGGCGCAGCCTGGGGCCTCCCGTACGATACCGCCCGTGCCCAGCTGGTGATCGACTCCAACCTCGTGTACGCCGATTCACTGCGCATGCGGAACCCGTATGTCACCCTCACCGGTACCAGTGTCCTCGATTACCTGGCCGAACCGCAGCAGTTGCGAATACTCGACCTCGACATCGAACTGCTCGGACGCCAATTCCACAACCCCGATGAACTTCTGGTCGAAGTGGATCCGGAGGGGTTTCGCTTCACCCACGCGGAGATCGGTGACGCCGGATCGCAGCTGTCGCTTGCGGGGCGGATCAACTACGACGAGTCAATGGACCTCCGTCTGGCCATCGAGCGCCTGCCGGTTGCTCCCTGGCTGAACCTGTTCGACTCGACGCTGCCCGTCGACGGTTACCTTTCGACCGACGCCAAAATCGACGGTACCTTCCGCGAACCGGAATTCACACTGGCCGGTCAGGTCGATTCGCTCACCTACCGCGGGCTGAAACTGGGCGATGTCGTCGCGGCCCTCCGCTACCGGAACCAGAACCTCGCCATCGACTCGGTCCGCATTTACTCGGGACCGGGTGTTTACGGCGCGACAGGTACGATGTCGCTCGATTTGGCGCTGACCGCCGACTCGGTGCAGCGCATTCCCGACCGCCCGATGGCCATCAAAATGCATGCCGTCGACAGCCGATTCGATCTGGTGAGCCTCATTCTCCCCTCCGTGGAGGAACTCAAAGGGAATTTCTACGCTGACTTCGAATTGTCGGGCCACCCCCGCAAGCCGCAGATCGACGGAATAGCGTATGTCAAGAATGCCCAGCTCAAATACTTCGACCTGGCCAACTGGATCTACACCGACTCGGCCGGCGTGACCATGCACAACGACAGCATCATCGTCAACCGCATCGAGGCTTACGCCACCGAAGGGAACAAGCCTGAGGGCCGACGGCACTACGCGTTTATCGACGGCTCCATGAACCTCCTGGCCCTCGACAGCCTCTACTACGACCTCGATATCCGCCTGGAAAACGAATTTCCCTTCACATACGAACTCGATGACATTCGCGGCAAAGCGGAAGGGGAGCTGCAGGTCAGGGGAGCGACACCGCCAACCGTAACCGGCGATATCGAACTGGTATCCGCTCAATATCGGGTGCCGTTCGCCGACGAGTCCTCCGGATCCCCGCTTATGCTGGCGCTCTTCTCGGAGAACCCGTGGGACCTGAACATCAACATCGATATCCTCTCCAACTACTGGGTCAAAAACGAGGATATCGACGCTGAGTTCGCCGGCGAAATCAACCTGATTCGCGAGAACGGAAACTACCGCTTCCTCGGCGAGATGGAGATCCTGCGCGGCCGCGGTTTTCTCGTCGACAAAACATTCCGCCTCGAGCCGGGCGGACGCGTAATCTTCACCGGCAGCGACACGCTCAATCCGCAACTCGACATCACCGGCACCTCCCGCGTGCTCGCCGCGCGTGCGAGCGGCGATGAAGGCCCGGTCACCGAACAGGTCGATTTGTGTATTCATGTCGGCGGTACGCTCAACAAACCCGAAATCAACCCGTGCGAGGGGTCCGATGTTGCCCAGGCGGACATACTCCCCCTGATTGTCAGCAACTACCGCGGCGGCGACGGCATCGGATTGGGCGGACAGGTCGAGGGGCGCCTCTTCGGCCTCGGCTACGCTCAGTTCTCGCAGATTGGCGGCCGCCAGCTTAACCGTATCGGTGTCGAAACCTTTGAGATCGACCCCGTCTACGGCGAAAGTCTCGACCCGTGGAACGCCTGGGTCACGCTCGGCAAGTACGTGGGGGAGGGACTCTACCTGTACGGCCGTTCAACCCTCGCCGGCCAGACCCGCCAGGAATACGGCTTCGAATACCGCTGGTCCAAAAACCTCCTCATGGAAGGCCGCCGCGACGAAGACGAGCTGTACCACCTCAATGTCCGCCTCCACTGGGAATTCGGCGGCGACCGCAAGGATGACGCTGCGAAGGACGAATCAAAATCGGAAGGGGACAGCCAGTGAAGCTGTGGTGGCTCCTCGCCCTAGTCTGCCTCCTGCTGCCGCTCTCTGCGGCCGATGCCCAGACGCGCGACCGGGAACTGCTGCGCCTCATCGGTGATAACCCGCCAATCTACGAGATCATCATCGACAGCAACGAGCATTTCTCCGACGGCCGTATCCGCGACCGAATGTACTCCCGAATCCGCTCGACTTGGGCGGCGATCAAAGGAGACCGCCGCAGCAGACTGCAGAAAGAAACGCTCGACCGCGACACGCTCGAGATCAAATACCTCTACCTGCGCGAAGGGTTCCTGAATGTCCGGATTACGGAGAGGTTTGAGCGTATCGAGGCCAACGAAGGCGCGCGGGTCACCGTCACCATCCACGAGGGGACCCAGTACCTCTACGACACGATCGGTATCAGCGGCGGCTACCCGGCCCACCTGCAGGATGATTTCCGCCGGTTGGCAGACCGGCTCAAACCGGATCGCCCGATCAACTACTTTGATGTCCATCAGGCCGGTTTTGACATGAAGACCATCCTCGCCAACAACGGGTACCCCTATGCCACGGTCACACCACGCATCGACAGCAGCACGGCGCGGGCTCCGATTACGTACGAGGTCGTCACCGACTCGCTGGTATTCTTCGGTGATATCGAGGTCTCGGGCATCGATCAGTATCCGGCGTATACGGCGACCCGGGAACTCAGATTCCGCAAAGGAGATCTGTACCGGAGGCAGAGGATCATTGACTCACAGCAACGTTTGTTCGAGTCGGGGTACTTCACCACCCTGCAGTTGCAGCAGTCGCTCGATCAGGCCAGCCGGTACCATCCCGACTTTCTCCTCCAGGTGCGGGAGCGAAAACCCTACTACCTGACCACGACCACCGGTGCGGGACAATCCAAGGCGGCCGATCTCACCTGGAGTGTCACCGGCGGCACGGGAGCGCGCAACCTCTTCGGCTCGCGCCGTATCGACTGGTTCAGCCGGATTGAGTTCACCCTCGGTTCCGACCGCCGCCTCACCGACCACCTCCACCGCCTGCGCTACACCGAACCATGGTTCCTCGGTATACGCATGCCACTGGCGTTCACGGTCGAGTATCTGCCGCGTATCCGCCACGAAGCCCAGGACTTCTACGTCCAGCAGTGGAACCTCTCACTCTCCTCGACGCGACGGTTTGGACGGTACGGCTTCGCCAACTACGGCGTCGAGTACCAGTCGGTCGATATCGACGGCGTGCCGGACGAATTGGAAGAGGAAGTCCGCAACGACGTGGAAGGGCTGTCGATCCGTCGCCGGATATACCTGAGCCTCAGCCGCGACAGCCGCCTCGATGTCTTCGTGCCCACCCAGGGATCGGTGCGTGAACTGCATGCCGAGTACTACGGCGGCTTCCTCGGCGGCGACGCCAATTTCTACAAGATCCGCGGATCCCTCTCGCAGTACCGCACCGTCTGGCCCGGCTGGGTGTCGGCCACCCGCCTGACTGCCGCCTACGCCCATGCCTTCGGCGAATCCGACCTTGTCCCCAGCAAGGACCGGCTCTTCCTCGGCGGCGCCAACACCATCCGGGGCTTCGACGAAAACTCCCTGGCGCCCACCCTCAGCGACGACCTCCCCGGAGCCAACGTCACCTTTGTGTTTAACCAGGAGTTTCGCTGGAAAACCCTCCAGGTTTTCTCGGTCGTTCCCCTCTTGAACCGGCTGTTCGAGAATCTGCCCCTGTGGCAGAGCATCTTCTTCGATGCCGGCAACGGGTACGCTCACGCGGAAGACTTCAAATTCACCAACCTCGCCCTGTCCTACGGCACCGGGGTGCAGATCATCTCTCCCGCCGGCCCGATCCGCCTCGACTACGCCCGCCGAATAGCGACCGAGAATATCGGTTTTGAGGATCGCTGGCATTTCACTATATTGTACGCGTTCTGATGGCCGCGTCGGCACGGATGGAACCTGCCTGCCTCGCGCACGGTTGACCACATACTACCGATTACTATCGTTCGAAAGGATTGATATACCATTTATGGATTCTATTTATCTCGATCATAACGCCACCACGCCGGTCGATCCGGAAGTGGTTGAGGCGATGCTGCCGTTTCTCACCCGTACCTTCGGCAACGCCAGCAGCGTGCACCATTTCGGCCGCGAAGCGAAAGTGGCTCTCGAGAATGCCCGTGAACAGATTGCCGCGTTTGTCAACTGCGACCCGGCCGAGCTGTACTTCACTTCCGGCGGCACCGAATCCGACAACATGGCGGTACTCGGCTCGGCTTACCAGCGCAAAGACCGCCGCAAGCATATCGTGGTCGGATCTACCGAACACCACGCCGTGCTTGAATCGGCCGAGTTCCTTGAACACAAACAGGGCTGCAAGGTGGACGTAGCCCCGGTCGACAGCGAAGGCTTCATGTCACCGAAACGGCTGGCCAACGTCGTAAGCGACGAAACCGCGCTCGTCTCGGTCATGCACGCCAATAACGAAACGGGCACGATTCAGGACCTGCGATCACTGGTCGAGGTTGCCCACGAAAAGGGCGCTTGGTTCCATACCGATGCCGTGCAATCGTGCGGCAAGATCGAAATCGACGTCAAGAATCTCGGTATCGACCTGCTCAGCCTCACCGGACATAAGATCTACGGCCCCAAGGGCACAGGCGCACTCTTCATCCGGCAGGGGATAAAGATCACCCCGCTGCTCTACGGCGGCTCGCAGGAGAAAAAACGCCGCCCCGGCACCGACAACGTCGCCGGTGCCGTCGGCTTGGCCAAGAGCCTCGAAATCGCCGGCAAACGCATGGAGCAGGATTGGATCAACCTGACCGAACTGGCCGACTACTTCATCGACAGCGTGCTCAAAACCATCCCGCATGTCTACCTCAACGGCTCCCGCACCAACCGCATCCCCCAGGTATGCAACCTGTCGTTCGCGGGCATTGAGGGTGAATCGATCCTGCTGGCGCTCGACATGGAGGGGATCGCCTGTTCCTCCGGATCGGCCTGCACCTCGGGTGCCACCGAACCGTCGCACGTGCTGGTGGCGATGGGCAAAGACCGGGTGGTCTCGCAGGGGGCAATTCGCTTCTCGATGGGCCGCTCGACCACCAGAGAACAGCTCGACTATGTCCTGCGCGTGTTGCCGGCCGCTGTCGAACGGCTCCGCTCGCTCTCGCCGTTGTACAAAGAGCAGTCACTATCTGGAGGGCGTGAAATTATTGGGGCAATGCAGGTATCACCC
>JBGSIV010000010.1:0-3418 GCA_041742355.1 Candidatus Zixiibacteriota bacterium | reverse complement strand
CACGAGAGCTACCAACTGAGCGCTACTGACCTGCTTCCTTGAGTCTTGAGCGTGTGATCCTCGCATGCGGGACGGGGTCTCGGCTATCCAGGCTTACTCCTCTTGGCCGGGCACCCCTCCCGCATGGGAGGGAGGAACGAGAGAAAGTGGTCGGATTCGGTTACGAGTAGCTGCTCGAAAGGAGGTGGAGCGAGGAGTTTGTTTAAGTGCTCTCGGAGCCAGCCAACGTTGCCGACCGCCTTGTTTATGTTGACCTCCAGCAGATCGGATCGCTTGTTTGATTGGTTATCGATCCTTTCCAATCTCAGGCACCAGTGTTAGATCTCAACTGTGAGGCGTCGAACGCATGGGTGAGCCTCGGGAAGAACAATAACCAGGAATCGCTGTTGTCCCAATTTGCTACTGCGGGACTGGGCGCTTGCACATCACTGAGAGAGGAATTGGAAGATGTCGAGCAAAAAAGCTACCATCGCCGTAATCGGAGCCGTTGTTCTTCTGGTCCTATCGCTGACGTCCGCATGCCAGTTCTCGGCGGCGTACGATGGAAAGTACAAAGGTGGCGTCTGTGTTCCCGATAAGCGTTTAAAGGAGTGCTGCGTCACCGTTGGTGTAACCACCGGGGCGCCTGCCCCAGGCATCAACTAGGGGCGTTGCATGGCAACCAGCCCAGGCAATCTGGGCTGGTTGCGCGTACGCGCTCATGCAAATGAAAAGGAACAGCTTATGGAACGCGGGCCTATAAAAAGCCTCTCTCTCTCATTAACTATGGCCCTGGGTTGCATGGTGGCCGTCACATCTGTCAATAGCACCGCTCTCGTCGTTGTCGCTCGGCTGTCCTACCACATAGACTCGGCAGTCAATCTGTCGGTTCCCGTGAGCGCTGTTCAGCTCGACAACAACACGGTTTTCTCCGGCTGTGGCGCTGGAATCTTCGTTGGGAGAGACGGATCATCTGAGTGGGACCAAGTAATGCTATGCGCGCCTATGACCATGGACTGGTGGGCAGACTGCTATCGCAAGAAAGAGTTCTCGGCCGTTCTTTCCCCAGCACATTTATGGTCGCTCCCTGGGTCTGAGGAGATCGTGGTTTATGACGAGTATTGCGGCTGCCTCCTGAGACTCGACTTGACAGATGAGAACCGAGCCAAAGCCGAAGTCTGGAGAGAAAAGAGAAACACGCCCTACATCTCCAGTGCTGCGCTTCAAAACAATCTGCTGATTTGTAACCATTCGGCCGAGGGGGGCGAGGTGCTCACGCTTCAACGGACTGATGATCCGGGCTTCTTCGAAGCGATCTTCAAAGTCTCGCCTTCGTTGATCAATCGTCTCGACTCTCTTGGCACTGGCAGTCTGACCGTCCAACCGGCCTTTAATCCACACGACAGCACCATCTGGGTCGCAGTCTTCGGTCATGATCGCCTTGTCGCCCTTGACTTCAATGGGAACCCAGTGACCGAAACGATAATCGCCACAGAGGATTGGGTCCCGCCGCGACCTCCGGTGTCCCGGCTTCATTCAAAGGCCGTTTGGAATGACTGGCTCTCCCGCTGGACCCCCACTACCTCCTTCAACTACGCCCCACCCGGCTACTTCATCCTCCAGTACCGCACCGGATGGACCCACGTCGCCAACGACAGCATCCCCCTCTATGGCACCGCCGTCTGGAACACCGCCCGCCAGCCGGTTACCCTCGAACTCGACCCCCGTTGGCAGGTCGCCGGCGTCCAACCCGACGGCCGCATTATCTTCGGCCACTACGAGTGCGACGCTGACTCCTGCCGGGTGGTCCTCGACATCACAAGGATAGAACCATGACCAGACAAAGAAAGATGACCGTCTCTCTGATAGTAATCGCAGCCGGTGCGATCTTACTGCTCGGCCTGGCTTCAATGTCATCGATCAACGCGCCCGGGCCCGACGCCTTCGCGGTCTTCTGCAATAGTGCAGCCGACGCCGCTCCCGCTTGCCGGTGGCACATGGCCATCTACCTCGATATCAAATCCTGCCTGTCCTGCACCGAGGACATGGAGGCCTGGCGTGCGTTGGAATCGGAACTGGCTGCCTGCGGCGGAACCCTGTCCCTGTGGTCGCCCCAATGCGATTCGGCCGATGTCGCCGCCGCCATGCGGCTGGAGGGTATGCAAGCCGATGTACAAGTGCTCGACTCCGGCGCCCTCTATGCCCTTGGCTGGCACAGGCTCGGTACACCAGTAAAAGCTCTGCTTGACAATCAGTGCCGCCTCGTGGAAATTGGCAGCAGAATGGGCAATGTGAGGGAATCGACATGCTTCTTCGACGGCATCAAAGCACAGATTCGATCCACCGGCGCGGTCGCCTCGGCCCCCGATTGAGATTCGCCGCGACTGTCATGGCCGTCACAGTTCTCTGCCTAGGCTGTTTCCGCTACGCCCTGCCGCTTGACGAGGACAAAATATACACGGAGATACGGCAGTTGGCGGCCGGGCAACCAGAGCAGTTCACTGCTCCGCTGACCTTCGTCATCCTCGTCGACCGCACCCCCTGTGGCAAAGCGCTCACCGAGACGGTGTGGTGGCGCCTCTGGCAGCAATCGACAGCCAATTCCGGCTGTGGTTTCCTGTTTGCCACCAGCCGGGCCGACTCAACCGACGTGGTCATCGCAGTTCGTCTTGACAGTGTCTATGCTCCCGTGTGCGTCCTCCCCAACTGCCCTGACACCGTCCTCGCCCTCGGCATTCCCCGGGGCTACCTTCCCCTGAAACTGCTGGTCGACCGGACCGGCGCAGTCCGCCGCTGGTGGTCGCCGGTTATCGACTCGGCGTACGGCGCCAGGATGATGCGAGCGGTCGACTCCTTGACCCGCATAGAGGGCCGACAGAAGGTATAATCGGAGCACCGGTGCCCACAACGCTTGCGTTGGGATTAGATTCAGCCGAGGTCAAGATCCCTGCGATCTTGACGTTTCATGGTCGCGCCTTGCGACCTAATCCTCTCCTGCAAAATCACCGGCAAACTGATGGAGATCGAGCCCGGTGCACCTGCCGCCCCTGCGCGATCGGTCCGAGGACATTCCGCTCCTGACCCGCTTCTTCCTGAGCGAGCAGGGCATACCGGTCGATGGCAATGGCAACGGCCACGCCGCCACCCTTGACCGCCTCGGCCTGATCCTCTCGGCCAGACTCTGGCCGGGCAATGTCCGCGAGCTGCGAGCGACCATCCGCCGCCTCGCTCTCACCTCCGGCGCCGACTTGGGCCGCATGGTCGAGCTGGCCCTGTGCGATGACAGCACTTCCGAGGAGTCGCAACTGGCCGCCGCCCTCCAGGCCACCGGCGGCAACAAGTCCAGAGCCGCCGAGATCCTTGGCGTGAGCGAGGGGGCGATTCGCAAACGCATCCGCAAGTACGGCCTCTCCGAATAGCCGCTCTCCCAAAGCTCCCT
>JBGSIV010000009.1:0-17303 GCA_041742355.1 Candidatus Zixiibacteriota bacterium | reverse complement strand
GTCACCGGGCAGCGAGCTGAAGAGGGACGCGGCGCCGAAGAGGAAACGCTTGTTGGCGTTGGTCGTCGCGATGCTGTTGCCCTCGTAGAGAAACCGGCCGAGGTCGAAGGCCGAGTTGATGGCGGTGGTCGTCACCGCGCTATCCATGACGACCTTGGCGTTGTCCCACATGAAGCCGACGGTCCCGCCGACCAAGGGTTCATCGCTGTACACGTACAGGTCGAGGCGAAGCTTGTACTGACCGGCTCCGGGGTCCGGGACAACCGTCGGGACGAGGGCAATCGTGTCCATCGTGCCGAACGGGTCGACCTGCGCCAGAGCGGATCCGGCACAGAGCCCAAGGACCAGAACCAGTACCGTTAGAAGACGCCACTTCATACGTTAGTCTCTCCCTTCACAAGCAGTTTGTTGTACTGTTGGCTTTCTGCAAATATAGTGTTGCATCCCGTAGCGGTGTTCAACCGCCTGCAAGAATTCATTTCACCGGAAAGAAGCGCGCGTCCGGACTGAACCGTAACACGGAAAGCGACCAATGCCGCCGGCCAGAGGCTGCCGCCGACGATAGCAGTTCGGCGCGATGTTGGTACGGAACGATACTGCATCTGTATCACCAAGCCGCGATTCGAGAATGCGCTCCGCCGTAATCGATATATGTCGTGTTTTGCGCGGCGGGCGTTTCAACCCTGCCGGTCATGTTGGAACAGACGGACTGCTGTCGTTTGACCAATCGGCTTGCAGCCGGAGTTAGACCAATGGGGGATCTACTACCGCATAGCTGACTACCCGGTTAGTCGCTACCTAACCAAGTGAAATATATGCCGGGTGCTATTGAAGTCAAGATAATTGAGGGAAACGCATTGAAACTGTTGAGTCCTGAAGCACTGTCAGTAACTTCTGCGCTTCTTCCAACCTCGATACAAGCCCAGGAGAGACAGAATGATCACGGCGCCGAGGATATCGACGGCGAAGTCGCGCCAATCGGAGTGGCGGCCAGGCACAAAACGTTGGTAGGTTTCGTCGAAGAGTGCAAAGATTGACACAAAAAGTGCACTGAGCAACAGAGACCTGCGCAAATTCGGATCACGGCCAAGGTGGTAGAACGAGCGGAAGATCAGGAGCGCAAAGATCGCGTATTCGGAGAAGTGAATGACCTTGTCGAGCTGAGGTATGTCAATATCCGGCGGCCGCAGATTGCGCAAGGAGGAAAGGACGATGATCCCGCCCGCGTAGGCCAGGGCAGGCAAGTGGTACAGGAGAAAGCGGCGCCACCGGTCGGGTGCGGGGGAAGAAAGATTCATGGGAGCTATTGGTACCACCGCCGCCGGCCGCCGTCAACAAGTTTCGCTCAGGGCCTGTCAGGGACGGAGGCGCTCGATATCCTCCTCTTTTCCGAGAATGACCAGCAGATCGTGTTCTCCGATGACGTATTCGCCGCCCGGGGCGAAGACGTACTCGCCGGTGCGGCTGTGCTTGGTGGCAACCGCCTGCAGGTTGTACTTCGATCGAAGCCCGATAGCCTGGAGGGACTTGCCGACGAAGCTGTCGGGCGGGACGAGTTCGGCGACAAAGTGGTCGGCAGAGAGGGGGAGGTAATCAATTAGGTTTGACTGCGCCAGCGAGTGGGCCAGCCGGCCGGCCATCTGCTCCTCGGGAATGATGGCGTCGTCGGCGCCAACCTTGATCAGAATCTTGGAATGGTCGGCGGAGTTGGCTTTGACGATGACCTGCTGGGCGCCGAGTTCTTTCAAGTGAAGCGTAATCAGGATCGAGGCATGGGAGTCGACCCCGGTGGAGACGATAAACGCATCGAACTTCTCCACCTCGAGGTTTTCGAGGAAGCGGCGTTCCGTGGCGTCGGCGACGACCGCAATGTGAACGAGATCCTGCAGATCCTGGACACGGTGTTCGTCCACGTCGACCGCCGTCACGCGGCACTTCTGACGGGCCAGCTCACGGGCAACAGTGGCGCCGAAGTTGCCGAGGCCTATTACGACGAATTCTTTCATAAGCTGTCACCTGTACTTCAATCGGTCAGTTTGATCCGGTGCTGCAGTGTTGCTCAACCGACGGTCACCGGTTCTTCCGCAAAGACGAGTTCGCCCCGGATGGGCGGCCGGGCGAGGCCGAACGCAAGGGTGAGCAGGCCGACGCGCCCGATGAACATCGTTCCAATAATGACAATCTTCGCCATGGGACTGAGCAGGGGGGTGATTCCCATTGACAGGCCGACGGTGCCGAAGGCGGAAATGACCTCGAAGAGCCCTTCGGCGAGCCAGCCGTTGACGGATCCCGCGCGCAAGGGGGGGCGATCCCAGGCGAGAGTAAGAAAGGCCACGGCGGCCGCGATCACAAAGGTCGCGAGGATAAAGACAGCGACCGCGCGAATGACAGACTCCTGGCTGATGGTGCGGTGAAATGCAGCCGGGGAGCGGTGTCCTCGGAAGCGGCTCCACACAGTCAGAATTATGAGCGTGAAGGTCGTCGTCTTGATGCCGCCGGCGGTCGAACCCGGGCAGCCGCCGATGAACATCAGAATCATGGCCATCATCACGCCCACCTCACTGAGACTCCCCTGCGGAATGGAATTGAAACCGGCCGTGCGGCAGACGACCGACTGGAAGAAGGCGTTTGAAGTCTTGAAGGCAAGGCTGCCGTCGCGAAGCGTGTTGTCGTACTCGGTGAAGAAAAAAACAACGAATCCGGCGGCCAGGAGTATGGCGGTCGACGACAGGCAGATCCGCGTGTGGAGCGATATCCGATGGGAGTGTCCGGCCGCCCGGTGGAAAATCTCCACGATAACGGTGAAACCGAGCCCGCCGACGATAATGAGGAGGGCGATGGTCAGGAGCATGGGGGTGCTGCCGGCGTACCCCTCAAAGTTGGTCGGAAAGGTGGAGAATCCGGCATTGCAAAAAGCGCTGATAGAGTGGAAGATTGCGTGCCATGCCGCCAGCCCCGGTGGGAAGTCGCGGACAAAGAGCAGAAAGAGAATCAGGGCGCCGATTGCCTCGATGACGAAGGTCACGAGCATAACCGCTCCGAGGAGCGACTCCGCCCGCACGGGGGCGCCGGCACCGAGTGATGATGTCACGCCGATACGATCACGAAATGCGAGCCGGGATCCGGCCATGATGACCAGAACGGTGGCGAAGGTCATAATGCCCAGGCCACCGAGCTGAATGAGCGTGAGGATGACCACCTGCCCGAAAAATGAGAAGTCCTGCCCGGTATCAACCACGACCAGACCGGTGACGCAAACCGCCGAAGTGGCCGTGAACAGCGCATCGAGGGGGGCAACCGACCGATTCCCGTGGCTGATCGGCAGACTCAGGACGATGCCGCCGACGATGATGGCCATCAGGAAGTAAGCCATCACCTTGCGGCCCGGGTCGCCTCCAATGAATTCCATGGAGGCGAATATCTCGGGACCGGAGACGGGAGTCAAGGTTTGATTTGAGGCTAAGATTTCACTCGACCTTTGACTACAGGCGCATATCTTCAGAGGGCATGTTGGATCAGGTGCGACAGACAATCAGCCGACACCGTCTGCTGGAACGAGCCGACCGGGTGCTGGTGGCCCTTTCCGGCGGGCCGGACTCGGTGGCACTGCTGCACGTGCTCTCCGAGTTACGGGAGGAGTTCGGGCTGACCCTCGGCGCGGTCTACATCAACCACGGGATACGACCGGCCGCAGCCAGACGGGAAGAGAAATTCTGTGCCGCCTTGTGCGAGCGACTCAAAGTCGTACTTCACATCGACCGCGTGGACATTCCTGCCCTGGCCGAGAAGTGTCGCCTTGGTCTCGAAGAGACCGCGCGCGAGTATCGACATGCGACGCTGGGGCGGATTGCCCGGGAGGGCGGATATCACCGGATCGCTCTCGGTCACCAGGCGGATGACCAGGCCGAGACTGTGCTCTTCCGGGTGCTGCGGGGAACAGGCAACCGCGGGCTAGCCGGAATACCGGCCCGGCGTGGCCGAATCATTCGACCGCTGCTGGAAGTGACGCGGGAGGAGATCCTTGCGTATTTGAGCCGGCGCCAGTTGACTTTCTGCGAGGACTCTTCGAATCGCGACCGACGGTTCCGACGCAACTACCTGCGGCACCGACTGATCCCGCTGCTGGAAAAAGAGGTGAACCCGGCGGTTCGGCGCGCGTTAGTTGATCTGGCCGACAATGTTGCCGATGAAGAAGAATACCTGGCGGACGTTGCGGCGGATGCACAGAGGCGGATCGTCTCGCAAACCGCCGGAGGTAAATTTGAGCTTGATTTGCAGAAGCTCATGCGGTATGATAGATGGATTCGTCGCCGTCTATTAAGATATTGTATTTCAGCGAGTTCTATTGGTGGGACGGCGCCGGATAAAGAAGTGCTCGAACGGCTTGATCAGGCGCTCGCGATGCAGCAGCCGGGAATGTCCCTCCCCGGGGGAGTTCGCGCGGTTCGGGTCGACAGTACATTGGTGGTCTACAGACCGGAGAGAAAAACGTACCTCGAGACTTTGCCCGTCGGAGAAATCACCACTCTATCGTGGCCCCGGCTGAGTTTTGCGGTGCGCACTACAGCGCGACGGACAACTGCGGTATCGCGACGCCGTCGGGCGCTCAAAGTGCTGATGGATCCGGAGCGAGTGATATTGCCCCTGATAGTGCGCAATATCGAACCGGGGGATCGGTTTCGGCCCCTGGGGATGCGCGGCACCAAGAAGGTCGGAGACTACCTGACCGACCGGAAGGTGCCGGCGGTGTATCGGGATGAGATCCCGGTGGTGTGTGACGGCGCGGGGATTGTCTGGTTAGTAGGATTTGAACTGTCGGATCGTGTAAAGATAGATGCGGCAACGAGAAAGGTATTGACCGTTGAGTGCAGCGAGAGACCACCAGACGAAGCCGAAGCCGTTTGAGCTGCTTCTGGCTCAGGATGCCATCGCCCGGCGAGTAACCGAGCTGGGCCATCAGATCACCAACGACTACGCGGGACGGACACCCGTGCTGATCGGAGTGCTGAAGGGCTGTGTCATCTTCATTGCGGATCTCATGCGGGCGATCAAACTGCCGCTCGAGATTGAGTTTATCGCGGCCGAATCCTACCGGACGGGGATGAAACCGGACGATGATGTCAAACTGGACCGGGTTTTCGGTCAGGGACTTCGAGGCCGGCACATCCTGATTGTCGAAGGAGTCGTGGATTCCGGCCGGACGGTCACCGCCATCGCGAAAGAGCTGGCGGTCGTGGAACCGGCTTCGGTAGAGGTTGTTACCCTAATAGACAAACCGGCCAGCCACCGGCGGAAACTGAATCTGAAGTATGTCGGTTTCTCGCTGGGGAACGAATTCGTGATCGGATTCGGTCTGGACAATACGCAGCGGTACCGGAACCTTCCGTTTATCGGACGAATGCTCGAGGATTGACGGCGGGTGAGGTGCGGCGGCCCGGCCGTGAATTCGGCGGCGGCTTGTGCGTATAAGAGGCAGTGGTGCGTGGTTTTGTAACATCTTAGCGGAGTATACGTGTCGAATTTTGAGAAAAAAGGCATGCTCCCTCCCCGGCAGCCGGGGAGAGACACCAAACCGGACGGCTCGCGCCAGTCGCCCGGGTTTCGCGGCGCCGGGCGATCACTTATGTTCTGGATCGCGCTCGCGCTCGCAGTGATAGTCATCTACTCGTACATGAGTTCGTTCACGAGCGATCAGGCCGAAATAACTTACTCGGAGTTCATCGCCCAGCTCAACAACGGCAATATCGCCGAAGTCACGTTCAAGGATCGTGAGTTGCAGGGGCTGCTGCGGGAGCCGGCGTCGTTTGAGTCGGCACAGCGGACCCAGGCGGTGGCGAAGTTCAAAACGCGCATTCCGTTCCCGGACTACAACTATGAGCTGGTGAACCAGCTCCAGGGACAGAATGTCCGGATTATCGCCGAGACCGACAGCGCCATGCTGGGATACATTCTGGCGGCAGCGCCGTGGATTATCATCGTTCTGGTGTGGCTGTTCTTCATCCGCCAGATGCAGGGAGCCTCCGGCCCCAAAGGGTTGTTCTCCTTCGGAAAAAGCAAGGCCAAGCTGCTGACCGATGAGCGCCCAAAGGTGACATTCAAGGATGTCGCCGGGGTGGTGGAAGCCAAGGAAGAGCTGGTCGAGATCATCGACTTTCTCAAGGAGCCGGGCAAGTTCCAGAGGCTCGGCGGAAAAATACCCAAAGGTGCGCTCCTTCTGGGCCCCCCCGGAACGGGGAAAACACTCCTGGCCCGGGCAATTGCCGGTGAGGCCGGGGTGCCGTTCTTCAGCATGTCGGGCTCTGATTTTGTCGAGATGTTTGTCGGCGTGGGCGCGAGCCGCGTGCGCGACCTGTTCGAGCAGGGAAAGAAGAATGCCCCGTGCATCATCTTCATCGATGAGATTGACGCTGTCGGGCGGCACCGGGGTGCGGGCCTGGGTGGCGGCCACGATGAACGCGAACAGACGCTGAATCAGCTATTGGTCGAAATGGACGGGTTTGAGTCCAATGAAGGCGTGATCCTCATTGCCGCCACGAACCGTCCCGATGTGCTCGATCCGGCCCTCCTGCGGCCGGGACGGTTCGACCGCCAGATCGTAGTGCCTAATCCCGATGTCAAGGGGCGCGAAGGGATCCTCCGGGTTCACGCCCGGAAAGTGAAGCTCTCCGAGGAGGTTGACTTCGAGGTCCTCGCACGTGGAACGCCCGGCATGTCGGGCGCCGACCTGGCCAACGTGGTCAACGAGGCGGCGCTGCTGGCCTCGCGCAAGAACAAGGATGCCGTGGACATGGAGGACTTCGAGGAAGCCAAGGATAAGGTGCTCATGGGATCAGCGCGGCGGTCGCTGGTGATCTCGGATTCCGAGAAAAAGGTGATCGCCTACCACGAGGCCGGGCACACGCTGGTGGCCAAGTTCCTCCCCAAGGCTGATCCGATTCACAAAGTGACGATCGTGCCGCGCGGAATGGCGCTCGGGGTGACCCAGTCGCTGCCGGTCGACGAGCGGCACACCCATTCCCGGGACTACCTCGAGTCGACTCTGGCGGTGCTCATGGGCGGCCGGGTAGCCGAACTGATCGTATTCAACCAGCTCGACACGGGCGCCGGAAACGACCTCGAGCGGGCCACGAAGCTGGCGCGCCGGATGGTCTGCAACTGGGGTATGTCCGATCGGGTCGGGCCGGTGACGTTTGGCCGCTCCGAGGACCACATATTCCTCGGCCGCGAAATGGCCCAGACCAAGGACTACTCCGAGGCGACGGCCGAACTGATCGACCAGGAAATGCGCCGGTTCATCGAGACCGCCGAGACGACGGCGCATGAGATCCTGACCAAGCAGCTGGACAAGCTGCATGACTTGGCCCAGCGCCTCCTGGAAAAAGAGGCAGTTGACAGCCGCGAGGTCGATGAGATCATCGGCCGGACCCCCGGCAAAGACGAAGAAGTCATATCGCCGCGGCCCACGCCGACGCCGGAAATGTAGACGCCGGCGGCACGCCGTGCAGCAGAGGCAGCGCACCTTGGATCGAAGCAAAATCATAGCCGGGGTCAAGTTGATCCTGGAGGGAATCGGCGAGGATCTGAACCGGGAAGGACTGGTGCGGACCCCGGAACGGATGGCCGAGTACCTTGAGGAGGCCCTGGCCGGGTATGCCGAAGACCCCACCCAGGAGCTCGCCCGATATACGACATCCAATAAGGACGAGATGATCATCCTGAAGGACATCTCGTTCTACTCACTGTGCGAACACCACCTCCTGCCTTTCTTCGGGAAGGTGCACATCGCCTATATTCCCCAGAACGACAAAGTGGCCGGGTTTTCGAACATGGTCCGGGTGGTGGAAATCCTCGCCCGGCGGCTGCAGGTCCAGGAACGGATGACGACGGACATTGCGGACGCCATGCTTCAGGCGATCTCTCCGAAGGGGGTTCTGATCGTGGTGGAAGCCGAACACCTTTGCCTGACCATGCGGGGAATCAAGAAGCCGGGCAGCAAGATAGTCACGTCGGCAGTCCGCGGGATGATGCGGCGAATTGCCACCCGGAACGAGGCCCTGACGCTCATGGAGCGGGCGGGCTGACGGCTGCCGAGACATTCCGAACCGCCCGCATATTTGACGGTCAAGTACTCCATTCCTCCTGTCGCCCCCTAAATCCCGAGCAGGTTTCTACCGATCAAGAGCGTAGGGGAACGTCTGCCGCCCCCTGGACAGCCGTTTCAGCCAGTGCTTCGAGAGAGAGATCGCGACCTGTCTAATATGCCTGGTTAAGCGCGCCGCCGGCCCGGAAAGTGCCGGATCGGACAGGCCGCAACACAGGAAACGGCGGGTCGCCAACAAGTGGAGAGACGCAGTGGCGAAAGTATTGGTCATCGATGATTCCGGCTTTCAACGGCGGTGGATCACCCGTACGTTGACGGCGCTCGGTCACGAGACGATCGAGGCGGTCAATGGCTTGGAGGGACTCAGGGTCGCCGGCGCCGAGAGGCCGGACTGCATTACCGTCGACCTGAACATGCCTGAGATGGACGGTATCGCGTTTTTGGGGAATCTGAAGTCGGGGGAGACCCCGATCCCGGTGATCGTGATTACGGCCAACATACAGGACGATACCCGAAAGCTGTGCACCGAACTCGGAGCCGCGGCCTTCTTGAACAAACCATTCAAGCCGACCGAACTGGAGCAGGCCCTGTCTGCATGCCTGCCGGCGGAAGATGGAGGAAAGCCGTGATCGTTGACGATGCGCGCAAGGAATTTATTGCCGAACTGCTCAATATAGGTGTCGGGCGGGCCGGATCGGTGGTCAGCGAACTGGTCGGCGCCAGGGTGGTGCTGGAGGTTCCTGATATCGAAATCTGCCGCTCGCAGGATGTGCTGCCGACCCTCACCGCGCTGCGCGGAGATGACATTATCGCGGTCAGTCAGGGGTTCACCGGCGTGCTTGGCGGCGATGCCGCTCTGGTGATCAACGGGTTTTCGGGGAACCTCATTGTCCACCGCCTACTGCAGCAGATCGGCGATGACGGCGATCCGGCGACGATGCGGGACGAGGCGATCACCGAAATCGGGAATATCGTGGTCAACAGCCTCGTGGGAGCCTGGTCGAAGGTGTTCTGCGATCCGTTCGACTTCGGCCTGCCGGTCTTTCGCCGGGGGACGCTCGAAGACTGCCTCGCGCCGTTCCTCGGAACGGGAGGAGATCAGGGGCGAAAGACCTATGCCGTCTCAGGGAGCGCGCACTTCAGCGTCAATGACTTCTTCATCATGGGGACGCTGATCGTGTTCTTCGATGAGAAGTCGATCGAGACGCTCATGGGAGCGGCGGCCGAACAACGGTAACAAGAATAATCCGGGCGCAAAGAAGGGCAGAGGCTCACGAAGTCTCTGCCCTTCTTGCTTGTTATGCCGGGGCGCTCGAACACTACAGCTCCGTCTGAATGTACACCTTGAGAATCTCGGCGCTCGTGTGCCGCCTGGCCCGCCCGCCGTAGACAAGGGTCACGGTGGCGTGGTCATCCAGGATGGAGCGTAGGTGCTCGGCAACCTCGGTCTTGTTCCTCAACTCCCCCACATACCTTCTGCGGAATTCATCCCACTTCTCCGGCTCGTGTTTGAACCGCGACCGCAGCCGCGTCGACGGTGCGGCATCCTTGAGCCACTCGTTGACATGTGTGTCTTCATCCATGAGACCACGCGGCCAGAGGCTGTCGACAAGGATCCGGTATCCATCCTGCGGCTGCGGCGCGTCATCGGCCCGCTTGAGTCTGATCATGGTCATCGGTGCCCACCTCCTGCGTGTTTAACCTGACCGGCCGCGCAATCGTTCCACCGGCAGGCAGGCACGTGGTGAGCGCGGTCGAATCCGATTTCATCCTTGCACTTGTCGACAGAGGGGCGTTATATATGCGGGACGAGGATGCCGGAATGACCAAACACGCTGATACCGATAAACAGGAGCGCCGGGCGGTGCTCCGATTGCCGGGCGGACGCACGCTTTCATTGGCGTCTCCGCTGGTAATGGGAACGCTTAATGTCACGCCGGACTCGTTTTCCGACGGCGGACGGTATACCTCGCGGGCCCTGGCCATTGGCCGGGCGTTGGAAATGGAGGGGGAGGGGGCGGCGATCATCGATGTCGGCGGGGAGTCGACGCGCCCGGGGGCGATACCTATTGAGGCTGAAGAAGAGATGCGCCGGGCAGTGCCGGTTGTCGAAGGAATTCGGCGGGCATCGAACATCCCGATCTCCATCGACACCTACCACGCCGTGACCGCCCGGGCGGCTCTGGACGCCGGGGCGAGCATGGTGAATGACATCTCGGCGCTCCGGTCGGACCCGGCCATGGCGCCGTTAGTGGCCGAACGGGGCGTTCCGGTAGTGCTCATGCACATGCTCGGAACGCCAAGGACGATGCAAAACGACCCGCAGTACGACAATTGTGTCGAGGAGATCGGACTGTTCTTCCGGGATCGGGTGGCGTATGCCGCCGCGCAGGGAATACAGGAGACGCGGATCATCCTCGATCCGGGGATCGGGTTCGGCAAGCGGCTGACAGATAACCTGGAGATCCTGGCCCATCTCCGGAAATTGCGGGCTATCGGCTTTCCGCTCATGGTGGGAGCGTCGCGGAAGCGGTTCATCGCGATGGTCCATCCGAGCGGCAAGGCGCCCGATGAACGGCTGGGCGGGTCGATTGCCGCGGCCGTGGCGGCGGTGATGAACGGCGCGGATCTCGTGCGGGTGCACGATGTCGCCCAAACGGTCGAGGCGCTTCGGGTCGTGCAGGCGATGCGGGAGGCTGAATGACAATCTTCACGTGGGGCTTCGCCTCGTTCGGGGTCAAGGATGCAATCGACGTTCTGATTGTCACGCTCATCATCTACGAAGCCCTCAAGCTGATGAAGGGCACGCGTTCGGCGCAGATCATTGTCGGGCTGTTCCTGATTGCGGGAATTGCGTCGATCTCCTACTGGTTTCAACTCGAGGCGCTGACCTGGCTGTTTTCTAACCTCGCGACATTCGGCCTGATCGTGCTGGTTGTAGTATTCCAGCCGGAACTGCGCAGCGTACTGGCCCAGATCGGGCAGCGGCGGATATTCCGCAAGCTCGTGCAACTGGAGCGCAAGAAATCCCTCGAAGAGGTCTCCCGCGCGGCCCTGCGGCTGTCGGAACTGCGCTACGGCGGGCTGATTGTGGTTGAACGCCGCGTGGGGCTGCGCAACTTCGCCGAGTCCGGCAAGGCGATCAACGCCGAGCTGTCGAGCGAGCTCCTGGTGACGCTCTTTACACCATACACGCCGCTGCACGACGGCGCGGTGATTATCTCGGGCGAATTTGTCGTGGCGGCGGCCGCTTCTCTGCCACTGACGACCAATCAGCGCTACCGAAAGCTCTACGGCATGCGCCACAAGGCAGCGATCGGAGTCTCCGAAGTATCGGATGCCGTGGTGGTGGTGGTTTCGGAGGAGACGACCTCTCTATCGATTGCCCACAACGGGGTGCTCGAGAAGGACATCCGCAAGGCCGAGTTCCGCGACAAGCTGGCGGATTACCTGGCGAAGTAGCGCCGGGTTCAACTGCAGGATTTAGAAGAAGCCCCGCTTGATGGCGGGGCCTTTCTGTTGGTATTGGTCGGCGGGAGCACTATCGGCGTTGTTCGAGGGCGGGGCGGTCCTTCCTCTGTTCCTGCAGGCGGGCTTCCGCCAGCTTGCGCTGAGTTTCGGCCAGATCGGCACGCTGCCTCGCCTCTTTCAGTTCAAGTTCACGCAAATCGACGATGGAACCTGCCGATGCGGCAGTGCCGTCAGGCAGGGGCTTTGTCGACATGGAAACGGGGATGGCTGATCCAAAAGCGGCACTCTCGCCGGCAGACACCGACGTTTGAACTGCGCCATACGATGTCGGATAGTACACGGCGGTGAGTTTCGGCCACCAGAGCGCGGTGTTGCCGGTCGAGAACTGATGTTTGTTCGCCTCAAGACGGAAAGTGTAGGTACCGGCCGGCTTGAAGTAAACGCGCTCCGTAGTCAGCGGATGGTAACTCAGAAGTGTGTCGCCGAACGAAAAGGCGCCGGTGTACGCGGTATGCGGCGTCTCGCTCTGTCCCCCGGCCGTTTCATCGATCTGGTAAATGCCCATGTTGACCCCGGTCGTGCCGGACAGGGCGAGCCAACCCTGTGCGCTCAGTACGATGTATCCGGCATCCGGAATGGTCAGGGTGACGGTCGTTATATCCTGCATGGTCGGCCCGGGTGTAAGGTTCACCACATCATCCAGCAACGAAGCGGCAATTCCCGGCTCGTTGAACATCTCCGTCGCCGAGACGGAGTTGTCGGGAACGATGACGGCGTTGTCGCCGGACTGCGAGAGGTCGATGTTCACAACACCGCCGAAGCCGTCCATGTAGAGAGAGGGGCTGAGGCTGCCGCCGACGTTGCCATCGATCGTGAGCGCAGAACCGCTGACGCCATTTCGGATTGAGAGAAAGCCGGCCGAGGAGCCGTGCATATCGGGTTCCATGCCGCTGTGGAAGAACGAATTCTGGTCGTACAGGTTCACCGCGCCGCCGTCCCCTGAGGAGTACATCTTGCTCAAGCTGCCGTCGTCGTGGATGACCCAGAGATCGCCATATACCGCGCCTCCGGACGCGCCGTCGACAGTCTGGGTGCGCAGGGCGAAGGGGGTTGAGGCGATCCGGGTGCGGGGAGATAGTTCTGGATCAGCGCCGATGGTCAGGCCGAGGTAGCGCTCGGCGCCGTTGAAATAGGCGGAGGTGAGCGGGTTGATAGTTCCGAGGAGCACGTTGAAGAGGCCGCCGGAGGTCGTTACGTTTTGCGTTTCGGTCCACAAGGGCGTCCCGCCGACGGCAACGTCATAAATGGAAAAGACCATCGAATAGGAGGCGTCGGCTGCCGGGTTGTCGAGGGCGTCAGTCAGTTGGCCCTGGTAGTGCATGGTGGAAGGAGCGGTGGAGTTGGCAACGACAGCAAGCGCCGTCAGGCCGAGAGCGACGAGAATCGGTAAGCGCATACTGGTATCCCTACAAAAGGAGTCAGGTGGGTTCCGAATCGTGAATTCTGGGTTGTATGTGCCCGGTGAGTGACAGTCAGGCGGTTGTGGCTTCCCCGGCGCCGACGGATCTGTCGTGGCGATATCCTCTCGACAATATATGGCGCCTCCATGCAGGATCAAGGAGATTCTTGATCTACTATCGCCCGGGTGGGGTGGCGCGGACCGGCTGCGGCACCGCCGGGGGCGGCGCGACAGCCCCGGACAGCCGGATTCGTTGCGTTTGACTTTGGGGCCGAACTGCGGTATCTTCTGCCGCCTGTGAAGGAACAGAACGGACATATGAATACGAAGCTCAAGAACATACGCAATTTCTCGATTATCGCCCACATCGACCATGGCAAGTCGACACTGGCCGATCGTTTGCTGCAGACGACCAAGACCATTTCCGACCGCCAGATGCGCGAGCAGGTGCTCGACTCCATGGACCTGGAACGGGAACGGGGGATCACGATCAAGGCGCACGCAATTCGCCTCCTGTACAAAGCCTCCGACGGCGAGATTTACAACCTCAATCTGATCGACACTCCCGGGCATGTCGATTTCACCTACGAGGTGAGCCGGTCGCTGGAGGCCTGCGAAGGGGCGGTGCTGGTGGTGGACGCCTCGCAGGGAATCGAAGCCCAGACACTGTCGAACCTGTACCTGGCGATGGAGCACGACCTCGAAATCCTCCCCGTGCTCAACAAGATCGACCTCCCGAATGCCGAACCGCAGAAAGTGATCGCCGAACTGGTGGACCTGCTCGGAGTCAAGCCGGAGGAGGTGCTGGCGGTGTCGGCCAAGATGGGAACGGGAATCACCGAAGTGCTCGAAGCGATCGTCAAGAAGATCCCGCCGCCGACGGGGGATCCCGACGCGCCGCTGCAGGCAATGGTGTTCGACTCTGTGTACGACAGCTACCGGGGGGCGATGCCGCTGGTGCGGATCGTCAACGGGACACTGCGCAACCACGACAAGGTTCGCATGATGGCGACCGGCAAGGTGTACGATGTCGACGAGGTGGGATACCTCCGGCTCGGCACGGTGCCGGCGGAGCAACTGACGGCGGGCGAAGTGGGATACCTGTTCGCCTCCATCAAGGAAGTGGCCGACACCAAGATCGGCGACACGGTGACGACGGTGGCGAATCCGGCGGCGACCATGCTGCCGGGGTTTGTCAATGTCAAGCCGATGGTGTTCTCGGGGCTGTACCCGGCGGTGACGGAAGACTTCACGCAGTTGCGGGAGGCGCTGGAGAAACTCGCGCTCAATGATTCGTCGCTGACGTTCACGCCGGAGTCGTCGCAGGCCCTGGGGTTCGGGTTCCGCGTCGGGTTCCTAGGCCTCCTGCACATGGAGATCGTGACCGAACGCCTGTCGCGCGAATACGGGCAGGTCATTATCAACACGGTTCCCAACGTTGAGTACCACGTGTACAAGACCGACGGCTCGGTGGCGATTGTCGACAACCCGGCCGACATGCCGCCGCCGCAGGAGACGGATCATGTCCAGGAGCCGTTTGTCGACGCCCAGATCATCGTGCCGAGCGATTATGTCGGGGCGATCATGAAGCTGGCGACAGAGCGCCGAGGCGAATACAAGACGACCGAGTACCTGTCGGCGGTGCGGGCGAACATCTCCTACGCGTTCCCGCTGTCGGAGATCATCTTCGACTTCTACGACAAGCTCAAGTCGGTAACGCGCGGCTATGCGTCGTTCGACTACGGGGTGCCATACTACCGCAGGTCGGACCTGGTGAAGCTCGATATCCTGGTCAATGCGGAGCCGGTGGACGCACTGTCGGTGATCATTCACCGGGACCGGGCGTACAGCTGGGGGAAGAACCTCAACGACAAGCTGCGGGAGCTGATCCCGAGGCAGATGTACGAAGTGGTGATCCAGGCGGCGATCGGGAGCCGGATTGTGAGCCGGGCGACGGTGAAGCCGCTGCGGAAGAATGTGACGGCGAAGTGTTACGGGGGGGATATTTCGCGGAAGCGGAAGCTGCTGGAACGTCAGAAGGAGGGGAAGAAGCGGATGAAGCAGTTCGGGAAGGTGGAGATTCCGCAGGAGGCCTTCCTGGCGGCGCTGAAGATCGAGCGGTAGGGAGGTAAGTCGTTGCGGAGCAGATATTTATATAACGGGCGTCACCCTGAGCGGAGTCGAAGGGGGACGGAGGGG
The DNA here is from genome assembly GCA_041742355.1 of Candidatus Zixiibacteriota bacterium. Taxonomy (GTDB): domain Bacteria; phylum Zixibacteria; class MSB-5A5; order GN15; family FEB-12; genus JAGNLV01. The sequence continues at coordinate 2,073 of JBGSIV010000009.1, read as the reverse complement.
GATTGGGTTCGTTTGGCAATTTTCGGCCGGCGCGCGTATGTAGCCCCGGCCAGTTTTTTTTGGGTTCGTTTGAGCAATTTTGGATTGTCCGCCATGTCGGGTTTCTCGGGGCCGACGCCCCTCGGAACACCGACCTACCGTTGGGTTCGTTTTGGCTAATCTCAACATACCGATGTCCTGGGCGTGACTGGGGCCCGGCCTCCGCCGGGCTGACAGAGAAGAAGTCGGGGTGACGGAAAACAAGCCGGGGTGACAGCCAATGGACTCTGGCCGCACATTTGCCTTGCATCTCCTCTTGCGGACACGCTGCCTCCTACCTTCCGTACACTCTGTCTTTTACTTACGTGGACCGACGCTCGATCTCCATCAGTTTGCATGTGATTTTGCAGGAGGGGATTAGGTCGCGGGGCGCGACCTTGAGGGGTCAAGATCGCAGGGATCTTGACCTACTCAGGAAGAAGACCACGGGAAAAGGCGCACACAAAGGCGGGAGTCGGAGGGACTCCCGCCCTACAGTCAGAATCTCTTCCCAACGCAAGCGTTGGGGCACCCGCGCACCCGGGAGAAGGTTGGACCACATGGAGGAACCTCCTTTTCAGCACAGGTACCGCAGGACCATCCCCATCACACCGATTGAGAAGATCGACCATCCCCAGATGTGATACCGGAACCCCGCCGGCGTAAACCAGTCTCTCGTTTGCCAGAGCGGTATCCAGTATCGAAAGTTGAGTGTCGGGGCCGACGGGTGGTTGGCTGTTCTCCTGGTCTGGGCAATAATGACCAGGGTCAAGCCGATCACCATGAGGGCAAGAACGACAATGTCCAGAAACGGCTCCATGGTTCTCCCTTCTGATTAGCCGGCTATCGCGGCTATCGAGCAGGCCAACGATGTGCCCGTGGCAGCCACGCAGACGAAGTTGGCAATGCCGCCGAACCAGCACTTAGCGAATGCAGTAACTCCGGCGATACCACACACCTTCTCGGCAGAGATAGTTAATCCCGGATCCGTGCCAACGCCCAAATCGGACTTGGCGGCAATAAACCACGCCTGAAACTCGGCGGTGGTCAGCAATTCTGTCAGGATCTCCCCGTCACGATTGCTGTTAATACTCAAGTCCTCTTGATAGAATTCATTAAATCTGGCAAATTTCGAAAATTTGCCCTCCGCATCCTGAGGCGCGCCGCTCAATGCATGATCCAGAGGAATTCCCCTGTCGCAGATGAGCAAGTACCCCTCAAGTTCTGGTATAGTGAAATCCAAATCGTATGACTTGCCGTTAAGAAGGTACGTCTCGTGGATTCGGTCGTCAACAAGAGTTCTCTGGATCATGAGCGTGTCCGTTGCCGTCACCTCGTAGAAATAGATAGTATTCGAGTCGGTTGGCGATATTTCGACCTTGCAGAGCAGTATTGATCGGCTGCTGTCGTCATAGATTCTGGCTTCAAAGGAAGAAACGCCACCCGCCTCTGATGACACAATCAGCAGCCGACTTTCGAGAGCGCTTGTGCCCAATTTTGTTTGATATGGCAAAACCACCCGGTTGTTCGCACCGTCGAGCAACGGGTTATACAGATGTACCAGGCTGTTTTCGAGTTGCATTGACACACTTACGTTGTCAGGGTCAAACTGATAGACATACTGGTACTCTCCATCTGTATTGGTTGATCGATACAGCCCCTGATTATCTTGGTCGCAGCCCGAAACAAGACACATGGCAAACACAGCCAGTACCGAGAGAGTCGCTGTAAGAGACATCTTTGACTGCAGCATGATGAAGTTCTCCTTCCGAACGAGTGTAGAGTATATCAAGATAGACCCCAAATGGACGATGGTCTGGCACATGCAGTAATTCCTCCATCGCAATTGGTTTTGGACCCTTGGCACTTCAGTAATCATATTGTCAGTCGACGCGCTATCTGTAGGTACTCCGCCTCGTTCCTCCCTCCCATGCGGGAGGGGTGCCCGGCCAAGAGGAGTAAGCCTGGATAGCCGAGACCCCGTCCCGCATGCGAGGATCACACGCTCAAGACTCAAGGAAGCAGGTCAGTAGCGCTCAGTTGGTAGCTCTCGTG
>JBGSIV010000008.1:0-5864 GCA_041742355.1 Candidatus Zixiibacteriota bacterium | reverse complement strand
GGCCTGACCTACTTTCCCGGAGATTGGGTTCGTTTGGTAGTCCCGGCATACGGTAGGCCTCGGCGTGACTGGGGCCCGGCCTCCGCCGGGCTGACAGGACCTGAGCCGGGGTGACAGCAAGGGAGCCGAGTTGAGAGCCATGAGGCTCCCATTGAAATTGGGTTCGTTTGCGCAGTTTTCCCTGTGCGTTCATAGTTCACCGCTGTCTTTCCAGAAGTGCCTTCCTGTCGGGTTTCTCGGCGCGGTGCGCCTCGGAACCCGACCTACGAGGGAATCCGACCAATTTCGAGAACGCCGACCGACTCGCATTCCGCTTCACCTCACACCTTGATGCTGCCTGTTGCCCCCTTTTGGGCTGCCTCTCGGTTTCTCTGCGCCGCCTCTTAGCTTCCGTACGCTCCGTCTTATACTTACTGTGGACCGACCCTCAATCTCTGTCGGTTTGCTTGTGAAACTGGACAAAAAGAACGTCGGGTTTGGGTACGGGGTGTCCGGGGATACAACAGAGATTTTGGGCAGGTCTCGGGGGTTCCGAGGCGAATTGTACTAATCAGACATAGGTTACGGAACCTTCTCCCAACGCGAGCGTTGGGGCACCCACAGTTCGCACGGGCAATGGGGCACCCGGCGGTCCTCCGGCAGAGGACCGCCGATCGCGAGCAAGAGATACGGCTTCCGACAATTCCAGCCGGGAAGCCGGGAGGCGGGTTGCTTTATTCAGGGACGCTGCACGAGGTCCTCATCGGGGTGTGCGCTTCTGCGGAACAATTGGTTGACGATTAGCGATAGATCGCCAACGTTGATGGATCCGTCGCAATCAAAGTCAAACCTCAATGCGGGGGGTGGCAATTGCACATCTTTGAAGAGGAATCCGGTGACAGCAGTCAGAGATGAGATGCTTGCCGGGGTCGGAGTGCCGCAGGGGCTGTTGTCGACGACATGTTGCGGCTCCCGATCAAGCGCGGCGACTGCGGTGATGCTGTTGCGGTACCAGATTTCCAGGCGAGGCCTGAGGGTAAGGTCCCAGGTCTGGTTGGCGGAGTAGAGGACAAAGATCGTGTACGCATTGCCGGCTCCCTTGATCATCCATCCGAAGTTCGTATGCGCTCCCCCGGCATAGGCACGGAGATCCTCGGTCACGTCAAAGAAGAACGGTGTACGGTAGACAATTCGGGAGGCGGTATCGGTGGCGGTGGCGAAGAAGTCTGTTCCGGAACCCATGCCGGGAGTAGTCCAGGGAATGCCAGTGGAAGAGGAATTCCATGTGGCCTGGGGAGCCTGCCAGTCCTGCAGGATGCGGTGTATGGCGAGAAGCGTATCGGGGCCCCTTTCCACTGTGGACGGATAGAACCAAAGACGGGCCGAGTCAATTGTTGCCCCTGCTATGTAGGTATCGAGCTGCGGCCAGCGGATAAGCAGACGGTACTCGCCTATCGAGCGATTGTAGACCACAAGGCTGGCAGACAGGGCATGGTTGGTGTTGGGTTGGACTCTGGTGATGTATGTGTCCAGGGCGTCGTTTGTTCCGCCGCCAAGGACTACGTGGGCCGATTGTCCCGGATTGGTCCCGCGCACGGTGATGTAGCCGGTCCTGACGGTGTCGTCGGAGCCGAAGGCGTTGGTGGCGGTCAGGGTCACGGAAAAGGTGCCGACGCGGTTGTACTGGTGGATCGGGTTTTGAGAAGTCGAGGTCGGGGAATTGTCTCCGAAGTTCCACGTCCACGAAGTGGGGCTGTTGGTGGACTGATCGAAGAAGCTGACGGCGGCTCCGGAGTCGACGGTGGTGGGAGTGCCGTAGAAGGCGGCGACCGGGGGATTTTGCTGGGGGGCGCTTACGGCGATGTAGGCGTTCTTGACTTCGCTGTCGGAGCCGTCGGCATTCGATACGGTCAGGGTTACGGTGTAGGCGCCAGCGGAGGCATAAGTGTGCGAGGGGTTCCGAGTCGTGCTGTGAGCGGTGCCGTCGCCCCAGTTCCAATCCCATGTGGTCGGGTTGTTCGTTGACTGGTCGGTGAAGGTGACGGAAAGAGGGGCGGTGCCAGACGTCGGGGTGCCGGAGAAGTCTGCAACTGGTGGATTTTGCTGGGGGGGGGTCACGGTGATGTAGGCGTTCTTGACTTCGCTATCGGAGCCGTCGGCATTCGATACGGTCAGGGTTACGGTGTAGGCGCCAGCGGAGGCATAAGTGTGCGAGGGGTTCCGAGTCGTGCCGTGAGCGGTGCCGTCGCCCCAATTCCAGTCCCATGTGGTTGGATTGTTCGTCGACTGATCGGTGAAGGTGACGGAGAGAGGGGCGGTGCCCGACGTCGGGTTGCCAGAGAAGTTTGCCACGGGAGGATTGGCGGCGGGCGGGGTGGGGGAAGTTCTCCGGGAAGCGAGGATTTCCTCCGCAATATTGCGGAGTTTGGGAATCAGGGCCTGCTGAACAGCGGTACCGCCGGTGGTGAAGTGAAGGTGGTCGCGATCCTCGGGGTTGGTGTATTGGAGATCGAGAGTGTAGCCGCTCGTGCTGACGGGAGTGAAGGAGTCGAAGGTCCAGACGTTGTGGACGTTGGGATCGGGGAGGGTGTCGTTGAACCAGTGCAGGAGTTGCCCGACAAGGGCGGCGGACGCCGCGTCGTTTTTGTAGGCGTCGTATGCATAAGGGAAGCCGAAGACGAGACACCAGTTGGTCTCGGTGTGGGCAGCCATGCTGTCGTAGACGATGGAATAGAGGACTTTTATGGAGTCGCGCTTGGCGACGTTCATGCGTCCGTAGCTGCGCTGGGGCTGCTTGATGCAGACGAGGTCGAAGCCGTCGACCTCGAGGGTGTTATCGGGGAGGCGGAACGTGCGGAAGGGGGCCCAGAAGGCGGAGTCCTCCTTATTGGGTCGGAAGAAGAAGCGGTTCAGGAGTCCGGCCACATCGTATTCGCTGCCGTTAGGACCGTCGTTCATGTGGCACCAGATGGACATGCGGTTGAAGTCGCTTCCCCAGCCAAAGCTGGAGTTGGAGAAGCGACCGAAGGCGCATCCATTTTCCCCGCTGCTTGGGGTGGCTGTGCTCAGCGCGGCGCCGCCAAGGTTGCCGGCGTCGGCGTTCATCTGGTAGGAGCGGAAGGCGATTTTCCCGGTATCGCTTCCGACCAGGACTTTCATCGTATCAAGGTAGTACATGATGTTGCGATTGTAGGCTGAGTTCCAGCAGGTGCCCTGGAGGGCTATGTCGCCATTGGAATAGTGAACAAAGAGGATGCTGACGCGTTTGGGATCGGAGCCGGGGGTCCGGGTCAATGAGGCAGCAAGCCTCTGGAGGCCACCGGAGGCTGCGGAGTCGGGTGACAGCACGGTCTGGTAGGTAGTGGTGTCGGTCATCCATCGGTTGCTGGTGAGACTCCAAGCGCGTTTCGTCACAAAGACGCGGTATGGGTTGGAGATGGCTGCGGCCAGCGTTTCGGCCGTGTTGCCGTATCCATCGGTGCGGAGCTGCATGACGACGCCACCGGCATCGGTCATCCTGATGTCAGCGTGTTCGACGGGAAGGGTGTTGTTTCCGGTGACGGTGAAGAGGACGCCGATGGGATTTGATTGGGCCGATGCAGGGCTTTGTGACAGGAAGGTCATGCTCAGGCAGAGTACGGCCAGAAGACGCGAGTACATGGTCATCGTATAACCCTCGAATTTGGAATTTGGGACAGGCTGGGAGATGATCCCGGCGGAAGACCGAAGGATGGTACCGAACTCTGCTAGTGAAACGTCGGCTAGGGCGTGGCGGTTCCCTCAGGTTGTGACGATTGGTACAATCGGAGGGGAGGATGTCCGGGGGAGGTGAAGGCTGTGGTGAGTGACTGGAAGGGACTGTATCCTCAATAGAGACGCGCCAGCGTTTTCAGATCTTTTCTTTTGTTGGAGCAAAAGGCGGGAACCGGCAGGACTGCTTAAGAGCCATGGCCGGCCGGGTCATCTGAAATCCCGGGACTTGAAGACAATATCCTGCTGGTCAATTTCCAATGCCGAGAACTGTTTGCCGATGACGTTGGTCACGCCGTCTTTGCGTTCGAGGATTCCTTTCACGATCAGCGCCTGATTGTGCACGAGGGTGCGACGGTGGGCGGCGAGCATGTCGGGTTTGACGACGACGTTGGAGAAGCCGGTTTCGTCTTCCATGGTGATGAACATGAAGCCTTTGGCGGTCGCGGGGCGCTGGCGGATTACGACGACCCCGGCGGTGGTGACCCAGGACATGTTGCGCTGGGTGCGGAGGTCGGCAGAGGAGAGGATGCCGCGCTGGGTTAAGGAAGCGCGGATGAGGGAAACGGGGTGGGGGCCGGTGGAGAGATCCATGCCCTTGTAGTCGGCGACGATCTGTTCGCCGATGTGCATCGGGTCGAGCATGGTGTGGCCGGTTTCTTCGGTGGAGAGGTCGAGTTCTCCCTCGCGGCGGGAGAGGCCGAGAACGATCCAGAGGGCCTGGCGGCGGTGGTAACCGAAGGAGTCGAAGGCGCCGATCAAGGCGAGTTGGGCGAGAGGTTGCGGGGCGAGGCGGGTGCGTCGGACGAAGTCCTTGATCGAGGTGAAGGGGGCGCGGGCGAGTTCGGTTTCGATGGTTTCGCGGGAGGTTTCACCGATGTGGCGGACGGTGCGGAAGCCGAGGCGGACGGAGGGGGGTGTCAGATCCGATGTCAAATCCCTTTGGGCGGGTGGTGTTGCAAGGGAGGCAGCGATAGCGTTGGGGTCAGTTTGCGGGGGAAGGGTAGCAAAGGGGATTTGACCTACGGGGTAGATGGACGTGTCGGGTTTCTCGCCGCTGCGCGGCTCGGAACCCGACCTACGGGGAGAGATTGCTTCGCTTCGCTCGCAATGACAGTTGCTATGCGTTGGAGTTGAGGCAATGTCAGGACCATAAAGGTCCTGACCTACAGAAGACAGGAGGTTGGACCGATTGTGGCCTGACAGGTTAAGATTGGGCGTGAATAGGTCAGGCTCCAAGGAGCCTGACCTACGGCTTCCCTCTTCCAACGTTGCAGTGTCGGGTTTCTCGTCGCTTCGCGGCTCGGAACCCGACCTACTTGCACGGACACTCGGAGAGTGTCCGTGGGACGAAGACGAAGACTGGATCCCTGCTTTCGCAGGGATGACAGTTTCTTGTCGTTGATTTAGGTCAATGTCAGGACCGCAAGGGTCCTGACCTACAAGAGGGGATGTCACCCTTCGACTACGCTCAGGGTGACAGTGGCAGGAGCCTTGGGGCTCCTGCCCTACTCGTTCATCCAATGACCCCACAGCAAGCTGTGGGCGACCCGCGACGTCTATCTCAGCCAGTCGGGTTTCTCGGGGCTGAAGCCCCTCGGAACCCGACCTACCTGACCCACCATAAATGGTGGGCCACCGGGGAGAGATTGCTTCGACGCTTCGCTCCTCGCAATGACGGTATCCGGGCTTTTGGTTTGGATCAATGTCAGGACCATAGAGGTCCTGACCTACAAGAGGCGATGTCACCCTTCGACTGCGCTCAGGGTGACAGGCGATGAGAATCCTTACTTCACCAGCATCATCTTCCCGGTTACTTCACCGGCAACATTCTCCTGGTCACTTCACCAGGATCATCATCCTGGTTACTTCACCGGCGGCATCTTTCCGGTTACTTCACCAACATCATCTTCTTGGTTTCGGAGAAACCTTCGGTTTCGATGCGGTAGAAGTAGATGCCGCTTGAGAGGCGGGAAGCATCCCACTGCACGGAGTGGCTGCCGGCGCCCATGTCGCGGTTGACCAGCGTCTCAACTTCCTGACCGAGCACGTTGAAGACCCGGAGCTCGACATGCGAGGCTTTCGGGAGGTCGAACATGATTTCGGTGCTCGGGTTGAACGGGTTCGGGTAGTTC
>JBGSIV010000007.1:0-4812 GCA_041742355.1 Candidatus Zixiibacteriota bacterium | reverse complement strand
TTTAATTCAATGCTTTATATAGCGATAAGTAGTAAATAGTGCAAGGTCTTTTCACTACCTCGGAAAATTTTCTTCCTCCAAAAAATGCTGCAACTTGCTGAATTTTAAACGTTTTGAGCTTTTCGTTCAGGCACTAATTAGCTGAATAGGAGAGAAGCGCAGATAAGGGTAAGGTGATTTGATTGACCTCCATATTCGGTGGAACCTCCACATATTGAGGGGACCTTCGAGAAGGTCCGGGTTTTATGACGATAAGCGTTGAAGTGGTCATACTTGCGATTGGACCCGCCTTATCGACCGCCTGTTGAGAATTAACGAAGCCGCTCAGTTATACACATTCTCTGATGGTCTGGTGGGGTGCTGAGGCCTTCTCATCTTCAGTTGTCACTCCGGAAGCAGCCGCTGAACGGCATCAGTCAATTCCTCGTAGGAGCTTTCCACAGCTGTCATAAAACTATCCCAGGCGTTCTCAGGTGAGTTAGGAAGGTTTTCTATCTTCTCTTCAGCCTGAGCGTACATTGTCCTCAACTCCTCAATGTTTTTTTGATATTGCATTTTCATCTCGCCCCCAGCCTGATCGGCCTTTTCCTGGAGCTTGTCGATTTTACCGTTCAACTCGGCCATTTTTGCTTTTAGTGTTTCTAAGTATTCATGTCTATGCTCGGTCATGATGATCTCCTTTTTTTTATTTTGGACTCCGCACCTCGACCCAGTGTTCGTTATGGTCGTCAACAAGAGGGATGGTCTTATCTGGTTGCTCAATGCCATCCACGCTCACGCGCATCTCACCATTCCCGACAGGCATTTGCAGGACGTTGATGTGGTAGACGGTCTCCCGATACCGATAGTGTACCTTGAACGCCTCCCAATCCGCAGGGAGGCAAGGCACGACATGCAGCTTGTCCGCTTCCAGCCTCAGCCCAAGGAGTGATTCAACGATCAGCCGATACATCCAGGCGGCCGAACCGGTATACCAGGTCCATCCGCCGCGGCCGGTATGTGGGGGGACCGCATAGACGTCGGCCGCTATGACGTACGGCTCCACTTTGTAGGTGGCAGTCTCCTCGGTCGATCTTGAATGGTTCACCGGGTTGATCATTCTAAACAGCTCCCACGCGCGCCGGTTGTCCCCCAAGCGGGCGAAGGCCATTGCCGCCCAGATGGCCGCATGCGTGTACTGCCCGCCGTTTTCTCTCACTCCCGGGACGTATCCTTTGATGTAGCCGGGATTTAGCTCCGACTTGTCGAAGGGCGGATCCAGAAGTTGGACCAGCCCGTGCTCGCGGCGAACAAGGCGCTCGTCTACTGCTTCCATGGCCATGCGCGAACGCTCATGATCTCCCGCGCCGGATAGAACAGACCAGCTCTGCGCAATGGAATCAATCCGGCATTCGGGGTTGCTCTCCGACCCAAGCGGCGTGCCGTCATCGAAGTACGCGCGGCGGTACCACTCGCCGTCCCAGCCATGCCTCTCGATATTGCGGCGCAGCCCCGCCGCCTCCTTAATGCAACGCTCGGCGAATGGCACGTCCCCATGCGTTCGGGCAACCTCCGTGAAGCGCATGAGCACTTCATACAGGAAAAATCCCAACCATACGCTTTCGCCCTTGCCGTGTTCGCCAACCAGGTTCATGCCGTCGTTCCAGTCGCCGGATCCGATCAGCGGCAGGCCGTGCTTACCGAATTTGAGGCTGTTCAGGATAGCTCGGACACAGTGTTCGTAAAGGCTCGCCACCTCTTCGGAGCGCTCGGGCAGATCGTAATACGAGTCTTCATCGGGTTTTAGGGGGCGGCCCTGGACGAAGTGGACCGGTTCGTCCAACACGCCAGTGTCCCCGGTAGTGACGACATAGCGGCATGTCGCCAGGGGCAGCCAGAGGTAATCGTCCGAACAGTGCGTACGCACGCCCCGACCCGTTGGAGGATGCCACCAATGCTGGACATCTCCCTCCGGGAACTGACGGGATGCGCAGAGGAGTAGGTGCTCGCGCACGAGATGCGGCCTGGCGTGAATGAGTGCCATCACGTCCTGCAACTGATCGCGAAACCCGAAGGCGCCCCCCGACTGATAGGTTCCGCTTCGAGCCCAAAGGCGGCACACCAGGGTCTGATACAAGAGCCAGCCGTTGGCCAGCACGTTGAGGGACGGGTCGGGTGTTTCTACATTTACCGCGCCGAGCGTGTGCGCCCAGTGCTGCCACACCCCATCGAGGGCGTCGCGCGCAGCGGTTGATCCCCGAAAGCGATTGACCAGCTTTCTGGCATCGTCGGTGTCACGCCCGACGCCGAGCCTGAAGATGATCTCACGCTCTTGGCCGGCGGCCAGATCGAAGCTCACCTGAATCGCCGCGCAGGAATCCAGGGCGGCCCCCACCTTGCCGGAAAGCCGCGAGCGAGTCATGGCAGCCGGCCTCCGAAGCGTGCCGTTACGCCCGATAAACTCCGTCCGGTCGCCGCTTAAGGTCCGAGTCGGATCGTCTACGTCGAAGAACGCAACCCGGTTGCTGAACTCCGTGTTAAAAGGATTTCGAGCAAACAGTGCGCCGCTATTCAGGTCGGTTTCGGTAATCACGTGCATGGCCGATTTCGGCCGCAGGTCGCCAAGGACCCATTCTGCGTAACCGGTAGCGGAGAGTCGTCGGGGTCGCTCCGAGAGGTTTTGCACTTTCAGCACCGTAAACTTGATTGCTGCGTCCAGGGCCACGTAAAGCCACAGCTCGGAGCGGATGCCGCGCTCGGTGTGTTCGAAGACGCTGTAACCGAATCCGTGCCGGGTGACGTATGGCATCGCTCCACTGCAGGGCAGCGGGGTAGGGGACCAGAAGTGGCCGCGCTCTTCATCACGGATGTAAAAGGCTTCTCCGCTCGAATCGCTTACGGGGTCGTTGCTCCAGGGAGTGAGGCGGAACTCGTGGGCATTCTCACTCCAAGTATAGACCGGCCCGCTCTCTGAAATGACGGTGCCGAAGTGCGGGTTGGCCAGGACATTCACCCACGGCGCTGGTGTGACCTGCCCGTGTGCAGTGGTAATGACATACTCGCGCCCGTCCGGTGTGAATCCGCCCATCCCGTTGAAAAATTTCAGATCGAGGCGCGGTAACGGCGCCACCGCCGACGGTTTGGAACGATGGGTTCGGGTGGGGGTAAGGAGGGGCACGGTTACTTCCACCCGGCTGCGCCCGTTGATCTGGTCTGCCAGCGATCCCCGACTATCGCTGAGGATAGCCCGAGCGACTGTTTGGATCAGGATGCCGTCCTCCTCCGATATATGGTCGGCAGGTCGTACGAAAATGCCGCCCGGCCGATCGATTAGGCCGGCTTCGGTGCCGGCGGCGATGAGCCCCATGATCCGGTCGTGAAGGAGTTGACGGTAACCGGAGTGGTCTTCGTTCCAGATCACCAGGTCCACTGCCAGTCCCTTCAGACGCCAATAGGCGTGGGCCTGCACGAGTTGGCGCACCAGGTCTATATTGGCCGGATCTTCGATCTTCAGCAGCACAATCGGCAGATCGCCAGAGATGGCGTATCCCCAGAGACCGGATTGCCCCCGGTAGTTCTTGATGATAACGCTTGTGTCGGCTCGCAGCGAACCATTGGCGTATATGATCGAACCGGCGAGACGCCCATAGAGTTGCGCGTCGGCCTCCGAGGCGTTCAACTGGCGCAGCAGCACTTGGCCATGAGTCCATGCCAGATCAAAGACGCGATCGGTGAAACGTCGATCCTGGTACTTTTCCACCAGCCTCAAGGCTGCATCCCAGGTTTCTCCGATGCCGGAGACCATGCTAATTGTTGCCGATTCCTCCGGACCAAGCGTTATCCGGCAGCGGATGGAGACAATCGGATCGAGCACTGAGCCCTCGCTGCCCGAAAGCGCCCCGCTAAAAAAACCAGCCCTCCCGCTCAGCGCCTGTGGATCGGCGACGGTGTTCCCACGGCCGATGAACTGCATGCGATCGGTCTCATAGGAGACCTCTCCGATCTCTCCCCCATGCACGGCCATCAGGTGCATCATCCAGGGCACCCGCTCGCTCTGGGAGAGGGGTCGGCGCGTGCAGAGAATCGCTCGCTGCGGGCGGATGATTTCGGTTTGTACAAATAGATTGCTGAACGCGGGATGCAGGGCATCCGCTGCCTGGGAAGCCAGAACGACTTCCGCGTAACTGGTAACGTCGATCGATCGTCGCGTGCGCGCTCGGTTGGTGATGCGGACGCGGCGCACCTCGATGTCATCTTCGGGCGAAACCGCGATCTCGGTATGGGTTTCATAGTCGTGATCGCGGCCGCGAAATTCGGCTCGGCCTTCCGAGAAGATCGCCTCAAAATGCTTCGATCGTTTGAGCGTTGGCTGGAATGCGGTCGACCAGACTTCCCTGCTGGTCACGTCATGGATGTAACAGAATGTGCCCCAGTTGTCACAGGTACCGTCTTCGCGCCAGCGCGTGACGGCAAGATCCTTCCAGCGGCTGTAACCGCCGCCCGCATTGGTGACCATAACGTGGTATCTGCCGTTTGAGAGCAATTGCACTTCCGGGTTCGGCGTGTCGGGGGTTGTAAAAATGCGTATCGGCGTCTCCGCAGTGCCGGAGGCGGCATGGTGCTCCGAAATCTCCGTGGTGTGAGCAAAAAGCGCCGTCGCCTTGGGAATTCGCTCCTGGAGCAACAGCAGGGTCGCCTGGAACAAGGGAACCGACTCGAAGCGCTTTTGCATCGGGCGTCCCAGGAGCAGATGGGCCAAAGACAGCAGACTCATTCCCTGGTGATGGGCCATGAAGGACCGGATCACAGCGCTCGATTGTCCGCGCGGCAGTC
>JBGSIV010000006.1:0-2109 GCA_041742355.1 Candidatus Zixiibacteriota bacterium | reverse complement strand
GTGGCCCGGACAGTCCACGTGCGCGTAGTGACGCTTATCCGACTCGTACTCCACGTGCGCCGTCGCAATCGTGATACCCCGCTCCCGCTCTTCCGGCGCGTTGTCGATACTGTCAAACGACCGTATCGCCGTCCCCGTCTTGCGCGCTAACACCATCGTCATCGCCGCCGTCAGGGTCGTCTTCCCATGGTCAACATGACCAATCGTCCCCACGTTCACGTGCGGCTTGTTCCGCTCAAACTTCGACTTCGCCATAACTCCGGCTTGCCTCCAGAATTATACAAGAGCCCAGAACCAGGATCGAACTGGTGACCTCGTCCTTACCAAGGACGTGCTCTACCGACTGAGCTATCTGGGCTAAACCGTTTTTGTTCTACTTCGTGATCTGCGTTCCGGCCAAAAAAAATAGGCCACGGCAGAGCCCTTACGGGAATCCGAAATATAGATGTGGGGGTGGGACTGTCAAGGCAAAATTTGGCCTGATTGGCAAAAAATTTGTTGCCGGCAAAGCTTTTAGCCGTCTGCCAAGTTCGGCAAGCCCGGCCCGTTCAGCCCCCAAAAAGAACCGTGCCGAGCACTTCCGGACGTGCTTTTTACTCCCCGAACCGGTCGACCTCACAGATCCTAATGCCGTGCTGGAGTGTCCACTATCGCTATCCTCGATCGGCAGCCGGCAGCAGAGTCAATCGTCGCCCATCCAGGTCAACAGGCTGGACCGGAAATCATTAAGTAGTTAGCGTCCAATATTTTAATGTCGACTTTCAGCCAATTTCACGATTTTTCGACCGGATGCCCTCGAAGATCCGCTCCTTGCCTCAGCAATTCGACCTGAACGTCATGAACCGCCACGTCCGACGGCCGCTTTCCGACCTTGGCGGCAAGCGCCGCGCACGCGCCGGCGGCCTGGCCAGTCGCCATTGCAACCGGCATCACCCGGTAAGACGAGAAGGCTTCGTGTGAGCCGGAGATGCACCTGCCGGCCACCAGGACGTTGTCGAGTCCCCGGGGAAGGAGGCAGCGCAGCGGGATGTCGTACGCCTCTCCCGCCGGCAGATGCTTCAGCAGCGTCCCCTTCCCGGCCGGATTGTGGATGTCGACCGGATAGGTGCTCCGTGCCACCACGTCGTCGAACTTCCGCGCCCCGAGGATGTCCTCGACCGTCAGGCGATACATCCCCATGATTCTCCGTGTTTCGCGCACTCCGACCTGCACACCGCTCTGCGCGACATAGCTCTCGGCAAACCCCGGCACGTGCCGTTTCAAGAACGATGCGATCTGCCGCATTTGGCGACGGCTCTCCCACTCAGCGTAGGACAGGTCCCAGACATCGACCCCGAGCACTTTGGTGATGCGCGTGCTGTTGACGCTGACCTCCTCCGCATGCGGCGTCGCAAAGAGCAGGAGATCCTCCCGCGGCAGGTCAAGTTCTCCCGCTTCAGTCGCCTGCCGGATGAGATCCCACAGCCCATGCACTCCCCGCCACTGGGTGGGGTTTTCCAGGACATACCGATCGAACTGCTCCTTGTGGAATCCCACCATGCGGAACATGAGCGTCATCGGCTGAACCAAACCGTCCGACTCGCGACCGACTTCGTACGGCGCCCCGGCCGCGGCCGCTACATCGCCGTCCCCGGTGCAGTCGACCACCATCCTGGGCTTGATCAGGAGGGGCCCCGACTTGGTCTCGAATATGACCCCGTCGACATGCCCCTCTCCCAGCACTCCGCTGGCGAACGAATGGAAGAGGAACTGCACGCCGACTTCGTCGAGCAGCTCCAGTGCGGCCAGCTTGAAGATCTCCGGATCGAACGGCACGGTGTAGCCGGTCTGGAGCGAGGGTGGAATCGCCCCGCCGGAGCGGACCAGCTTTTCGACGAAGTGCTGCACCACGCCAAAGAGCACCTGGTTACCTTCGCCGTGGTCCGACGGCAGCAATGCGGTCGATCCCGCCTGTTCGGGCCGGGGAGTCTGAGTGTAGAATGACATCAGCGGCATCACCAGAGCGGCTGTGGCAGTCCCCCCAAGAAACCCGTACCGTTCCACCAGGACGACGCTCCCACCGGCTTCCGCTGCACCGTACGCCGCGCCGAGGCCGGCCGGCCCACCGCC
>JBGSIV010000005.1:0-7414 GCA_041742355.1 Candidatus Zixiibacteriota bacterium | reverse complement strand
AGCTTCGACCACGACGTTGCCTTCTGCCCCGGCGGTCAGGAGACGATCGAGCGGATGTTCTCGCGCGACGGCCGCCGTCCCCGCCTGTGGGGGAGCCTGCGGTCGAGCGCCGACATCTTTGCTCCCCTCCTGGACAGCTTTGTCATGCTTCCCGAGCTGTTTGTCGCCGGCTGGAAACCGGTGGCGGCCGACAAGCCGGTCGGCGGGATGTTCGATCCCCTGCCGGTGCAGGGGAAAGCGCCCCAGCGCTTCTGGATTGAACTACAACTTCCCGAACGCGGCAAGCGGGCGAGCCTGAACCAGGGGATCGGCATAGATTTCGGCTGCTTCATCGCTACCAACCGCAACGAACTGAGCCTCTATAAACACACGGCCGGCAACCGCGTGATCGATGTCGAGCTGCCCGAGCCGATCGAAGAAGTGCTCGAGATTGTCTCGGTTGTCGACTCGCGCCACACCGAGTACCGTCCGCGCTACGAAGCCGCCGACGGTGAGGTGAACGACTCCTACACGCTTCAGGACGCCAACGGCAAGCTCGTCCTCTGGCTGGATTTCACCGGGCAGTCGACGCAGCCGCCGGACGCCGTGACGGTCACCTATGCGGTGACCTCGGGTGTGAACGCGAACGGGATCGACCCGGGGCGGATCAACGAGCTGTATGAGCGGCATCCGGGCGTGGCCGAGTGCCGCAACCTCACGTCCACCATGGGCGCCATTCCCGCCAAAACCGAAGCGCAGATTACAACCGAGGTGTCGGTGCGGTTGCGCGGGCGCGACCGGGCGCTGACGTTTGCCGATATCATCGCCTGGATCCGGACGTTCGATCCGCGGATTCGCTCGGTCGCGGTCGACAACGGCGTGCAGAAAACCGCCCACGGCGTGCGGCGCTGCATCGCGGTCCAGGTCGAAATCGGGACGGATGATTTCCGCTCGCGCGACGAGGTCGACCTGCTGCGCGACCGGCTTCATGGATTCCTCAAGGCGCGGTCGCCGATCAACACGCACTTCGAGATCGAAATGGTGCGCGTATGAGCGGGCGGACGATTCACATGCCCGACCTGGTGAGTCGCCGGGCGCATATGCACTATGTCACCGCGCTCAATGAACTGGCGCGCCTCGGGGTTGACATCACCCAGATCGATCTGCTCGCAATCGGCGAACACCGCAACTACCGCGGTGAGGTGCACGAGCAGAGCCCAGCCGCCGGCACCGAACTCCGGGCGGATACGAAGATCCGCCTCCATGTCGGTTACCCCAGTGCGGCCGACATGCTCCCGCACCAGTTTTTTGTCGGGCTGGAAGCTCGGCCCGATGTCGGCCACGAGTGGGAGGACCGCGCCCGGCGCCTCATGGCGCCCTTCGATGCCGCCGTGATTCGCCACGACGCCTGGGCGCTCTACCGTGTGCTGAAAGTTTCGTTCGGGTATATCGACCGGCGGCAGATCAACCAGTTCCTCCAGTTACTCGCCATCCCCACGCCCGAGGTCGATCTGACCGAACGGGAGCTGCTGGCGCTGGCGATGGTCCTTCCGGCGCTCCACGACTGGGGCGGCAACGCCGAAGCGGTCGCGACCATGCTCGAGTTGTTTTTCGGTTACCCGGTGGAGATCACCGAAGGTATCCCCCGGAAGTACGATATACCGCCCAGACTGCGGTATCGCCTGGCTGCGAAGGAAAGCCATCTCGGGGCCGATACGCTGCTGGGTCGGTCGTTTGTCGAATGCGAATCGGCCTACCGGATCACGATCAGCAGCATCGAGCCGGAGATGATTGTCCAGTTTCTGCCGGGGCGGCCGGTGCGCAAGAAGATTGACTGGCTGCTACGGATCATTGCCCCGAACAATCTCGTATATGAACTGCAACTGGTGCCGGGGCGCAGGCGTCTGCCGCTTGGCGACAAGGCGGAGAGCTACCTCGGCTACGCGACGTACATCCGATCCGGCGAGTGCGAACCCTCGGCGGGGAGTTGAACTTGACTTGGTTTCGGCGACATGGTATATTAATCCGATCTCTCGGGTAACATAATGAGTGACTTTAATTTACATTCGGTCAACTGGCAGGACGGCATGCTCCTCACGCAGGAGCACCTCCGTCTGGAGGAGCAGTACTGCGAAGAACTGGTCCGGCGCGGCGGTATACCCCTGGGGGATCGCTGGGGTCTGGTTCGGTTCGGTGGATCCTCACGGGTCGCGCTGACGATCAATGCGGCCGTTTCGGGGGATCGCCTGCGGATCGAACTGATCCACTGCCAGGTCATCACCCCCGATGGGTACATCGTGCACATCAGCCAGGCCGAGAATCGGCCGGTGCGCGCAACGGTCGCGGCGAGCGAGGGGGAGATCCCCGTCTTTGTCAGCGTCAATCCGGCCGAAAAGGTGGAAACGGGCAACCCGGATCCGTCCGAGGAAATCCCCCGTCTGCCGTTCCGCGCGGCGTCGTATACGCTCCATGCCGGCAAGCGGCCGGATGTCCCGGCCGGACGCCTGGTGCAGGTCGCTACGCTTGTCGTGCAACAGCATGAAGCGACGGTGTCATCGAACTACATCCCGCCGTGCGTGACGCTCTTCTCCGATGAACGGCTGCATCAGAAGGCCGGGGAACTGCGCAACCGCCTGGAGACCCTGCTCTCCACCGGCAACCGGGCCTACCAGACGCTTGGCGGCGAGGGAACGGAGCTGAAGGCGGATCTCAAGGACACGGTCCACCAGTTTGTCAGCTACCTGTCGTCGACGCTCGATGATTTCGTCATCGGGCGCAACGCCGGCCATCCGCTGTCCCTGCTCCTGTTTCACAAGAAGCTGCTGCGGACATTCCAGACGCTGCTCAACATGCGTCCCGCGGTGCGGGACTATTTGCACGAGCGGTACTTCGTGAAAGAGGCCGGGATGGACATCTCGCGCTTCATGTCGTCGGTTGATGATTTTCTCATGACCGAGTACAATCACGAGAATATCGGCGGGCATGTCCGCCAGATCGAGGCGCTCCTGGACGTGATCAAGGGTCTGCTCGGGTACATGGCGCACGTCAAGGAAGACCAGCTCGGCCCGCAGGCGATGGCCACCGACGCGCTGGCCTACCACGGCAAGACGTACAAGCTCGCGGCGTACAGCGAAACGCGGGTCGAACAGCTGGGCGATCTGACATACCTCGAGATCTACCTGTGCGACGGGCGGCCGATGAAGGACACGGTGGTGCTCATGGCGAAAGACACGGTGCCGGCAGCCGAGTGGGCGGCCATGCACGTGCGGCTCGGGCTCAACGAGGCGCGCGGGCTCGGGGAAACGGACCCGGTCGCGGTCGACACCACCAGCTACGGCGATAAAGTGGCGCTCCACCCGCACGACATGCTCCAGTCGCAGTCGGTGCGTCGCCTGACCCTGATATTCCGCGGTATCCGCGATACGGCCGCGTTCGAGCGGCTGCGCGGATCGGATCTGATTGTCTACGCCGTATGAGGCGTGACGGAAAGAGTGTACCATGGCGATCAGCGCTTACATAGAGAACCTCTTCACCTACCTTGACCGCTTCGAGGACCGGCCGGCCGAAATCGACACCGAAGCGTTCGTGCAGACCTACAGCGGCATCTACGCCGTCTTCCAGGCGCTGCGCAAGGAACGCGACCGGGCCACGGAAATCGACCAGTTCTTCCTTTCGAAGATCAAGGCGACGCCGCTGAACAAGTCGGATCTGCGGCAGGTCACGGTGCAGCTGCTGGTGACGTACTTCGAGGTGGAATCGGATGTCGACGGCCAGTCGAACCAGGCGTACCTCTACTGCCGCGGGCAGCGCGAGCTCCGGCAGGACGCGCCGTTTTTCGAGTCCCACCTCGCGCCGAAGCTGTTCAGCGAAAGCGGCCTCGGCCAGAATCAGCGGCTGGTCGAGTTCCTGCTCGACGAAATCGTCCGCTATATGAACCGCTACGGCTCGCGCATCCCGGTCGATTTGACGCCGGAGCAGTTCGATCGTCTGACCGAATCGTCGAAATTCCTCATGCTGGCGCGGCGGCGGCTCGAGCTGGGCAAGGATCTCGCGAGGGAGCGCGGGTCGCTGGAACACCAGTTGCTGCAGTTCGAGACGTTTCGCAAGCTGGCCGCCCGCGGGCGGATCCAGCGGGAGCTTCTGAGCGGCTGGGACTACCTGCAGACGACCAGTTTCTGGTCGCGGCTGTTCGGGGCGATCGGCGATTCGCTCGGCCGGCTCGGCGGGGCTTTCAAGAGCTGGCGGTACTTCCGGCACGTAATCCGGGAGCGCAACACCGCCTACCTGTTCTATTCGATTATCATCGTGCTGGCGATCGCCCTCGCGATCTGGGTGCCGTCGAAGTGGCTCAGCTACACGGATACGAAGCTGCAGCAGCTCGAACAGCACGCCGGCGAAATACAGGCGCAAAGCGGCAGATGAACGGCGCCGTCATCAGGGTGTGACATGAGTGCAGGCAAGATATTCGGTTTTTTGAAAAAGGGCGCCAAGAAGGCCGGGAAGGGAAAGAAGAAGGGGGACAAGAAGCAGGCGGTGTGGCCGTCGGGCACGCGCGTTGGCGTGGTCGGCCATACCAACGCCGGCAAGACCTGCTACTTCACCGTCCTCAACGAGTGCAGCAAGACTGACAAGCACCTCCAGGTGTCGGTGAGCGACCACACGACCGCGGCGGAGTTCCTCGCCAACTACCGGTCGATCTGGGGTTTGGCGACGGCGGTTTCATCGGGGACGGCGGTGGATTTGCGCGGCGAGCAGAAATTTCCTGATCCGACGGCCGCGGAGAAAGTCATTCAGTTCAGTGCGATCCTCGACCGCGACCGCAAAGTGAGCGTCGTCTCCTACGATTACCCCGGCTGCGCGATCGATATCAACGAGCACGGCGACATGAAGGACCGTGTCGAGGATTTCTTCAGTGAGGCCGACGGCCTGCTGTTCTTCTATGACCCCAAGCTTCTCCAGGCCGAGATCCAGAACCAGTCGCATGTCTCCTCGTTCGTCAACGTCATCGAGCAGATCGCCCCGCTCGGCTCGAAACTGCCGATCCCGGTTGCGCTCGTCGTGACGAAGGCGGACATTCTCCCCGGGTTCACGGGGGAGGATCAGGTGATGCTCGTGCCGACCGCGGACGAATCGATCCTCGCGGAGGATTTCGAGGTTTTCGTCCAGCGCGTGCTGGACAACGAGCGGCTGCAGAGTAACCCGAAGTGGGCGGCGACCGTGCGCGAACTGCTGCTCAAACTGCGCGATTTTCTGCGCGTTGTGGTCGGCCGCACGCTCAATTTCCAGATCTTCTTCAGCTCGAGCATGGGCACGCCCCCGGAGAAGATCGGCTCGGATATCGGCCGATCGCTCTACCGGCCGCCGCGCAAGATCGTGCCGGTCGGCGTGCGCGAGCCGATGTACTGGTTGTTGAACGCCATGGTCGGCAACCGTCGCATCAGCCGTTTCCGCACGGTAGCCAAGTGGGCGGCTCTGCTGTCGTTC
The DNA here is from genome assembly GCA_041742355.1 of Candidatus Zixiibacteriota bacterium. Classification (GTDB taxonomy): domain Bacteria; phylum Zixibacteria; class MSB-5A5; order GN15; family FEB-12; genus JAGNLV01. The sequence continues at coordinate 1,951 of JBGSIV010000005.1, read as the reverse complement.
GTGTGGATCCTGCTCTTCTCGATTCCGTTCGCCTGGCATTTCTGGTACAGCCTGCCAGAGACGCAGCGGATCGAACGCGACACGCTCAAGCCGTATGACGGCAGCCTCGCGACTGCCGACCCCCAGCAGTTGCGGCGCATCAGCGACGCGTACGGCGATTACAGCACCAGCTTCATGGTCCGGCAGTTTTTCCGCTCGTACCGCCCGCCGGCCGAACGTCTGCGCAATATGTTCCTCAAGTACGATGTCGCCGATTCGAAGCGGCAGCTCGACGAAGCGATCACACGCTTCGCCGGAATCGTCAAGAACCCGACTGTCTGGCCGGCGATCAAACCGGCCGATGGCACGGTCCTGCTCCTCCCCGAACATGAGCGCCTGCTTGCCGATCTGAAAGCTCATAACCTCGGCGACTCGACCTCGGAGTTGTACCGACGGTCGGGGCGCGCCCTGGCGTACTGGGATCTGTTCACTGCGGCGATCAAATCGCCCGGCGATGTGGCCGGGTGGAACACCGCCAAGGAGCAGGTGATGAAGGACCAGCGGTTCTTCGCGAACGAAATCAGCGCCGGCGAAAAGCAGCTCGCTTCCGCCTTCGCCGAACATGAAGGCGTCGAGACCCAAAAGGTGATTGCCGAACAGACCGCGGGCAGTGTCGACCGCAGTTTCATCCAGCGGATTAACGATGATCCCCGGCCCGAGTATCGCCTCGAGGATGCGCGCGATGAACTGCAGGACATGCTCGCCAAGCTGGGATCGGCGGACCCGAAGATCAGCCAGATGATCCAGAAGTACCTGACCGATGCCGCGGCCTGGCAGAAATCGCGAACGTACCAGGTGAAGGTGGAATCCCTGCCCGAAGGCGCCCATGTCCACATCGCGGTGACGGACGCCGGACAGGAGCCGAAGTATGAGCTGACCCAGACCTTTGCCGGGGACGCCATTCCACTGCAGTGGAAGCCGGGGCAGAATATCCATGTCGCGCTCGATGTTGACGGCCACTGCGAGTGGGGGAAGAACCCCTCCGACAAAGTCACCGTTCAGGGGAAATATGCCTTGTTCGAGCTGGAGAAAGGCGTTTCATTTCCCAATGTGAAGAAGACAGCAACGTTCCGGTTCGATCCCAACCTGACGGATCGCCTGCCGGAGTTGAAGTAGGAAGACATTTAGCAGCAGGAGCGGCTTATGCGTATGCAGGCGAAGACATTCCGGGGAGTGATTCTCCTCGGGGGGCTGATTCTGGTGCTCGGCGTTTCGCTGGCGCTGGCGGGGAAAGTGCAGTTGCCCGAGGGGCAGCAGATCAAGATCAAGTTCCCGACCCAGAACAAGATCAGTTCGGGAAACGTGACCGAGGGCACGGTGCTCACGATGGAACTGGCCGAGCCGATCCAGATCGGCGGGGTCACCATTGTCGAACAGGGTGCGGTCGGTAACGCCAAAGTTACGAAAGTGAAGAAGGCCGGCAAGGGGGGCAGCGGCGGTATGATCATCGTTACGCTGGTCGACCTGCAGCCCAAAGGGGAGTTCCAGTCGCCTGAGGGAACGCCGATACCGCTGCGCGGCACGATCGAAGATAAGGGCGGCAATAAGAAAATCCTGTCGTACGTGCTCGGTTTCGGTCTCCTCATCAAGGGAGGGCAGGGGGAAATCGTGACCGACTCGGTGTACACCGCCGAGATTTCCAAGGCGACCATCCTCGAGAGCAAGTAGGATCCGGATACTGAAGATTTTCCGAACCCGCCTCACCCGAGGCGGGTTTTTGCTTGTGGTTACCGCAGGATTTCAGTTGGAGTTGGCCAATGAAACGTGTGATTGGATGGATTATTGTGGTTGTGCTGACGGTTGTCCCGCCCGTTGCGGCCGACGGCTGGCGCGTCGATCTGGAGGCAGGTCCGGCCTTTGTGGGCATGAATGACATTCGGGTGCCCGGCGACGGTGGGACGGCGTTCTCTTT
>JBGSIV010000004.1:0-42759 GCA_041742355.1 Candidatus Zixiibacteriota bacterium | reverse complement strand
AGCCGGGCCTTCCCGATATCCTTGCGCGACTCGATCACTCCCGGCAGGCTGTCGAGATACCGGGCGAGCGGTTCGAAACCCTCGCCGGTCACCGCCGAAACCGGGAAAATTCGGGCGCCATCCAGGTACGATCCGGCGATCCGTTTTTGAATGTCAGAAAGAAGCAGTTCGAGCCAGTCGGGTTCGACCAGGTCGATCTTGTTGACCACTATCAGACCGTGTTTGACCCCGAGCAGACGCACGACTTGAAAGTGCTCTTCGCTCTGCGGCATCCAGCCGTCATCGGCCGCCACTACCAGCATGACAGCGTCGATTCCCCCTGCGCCGGCAATCATATTCTTCACGAACCGCTCGTGGCCGGGGACATCGATAAAGGCAATCGTACCCTTGTCAGGAGTGTGGTAAAAGGCGAAACCGAGGTCGATCGTCAAGCCGCGCGCCTTCTCTTCCGGCAGGCGGTCGGGATCGGTCCCGGTGAGGCGTTTCACGATCGCCGACTTGCCGTGGTCGATGTGCCCGGCGGTCCCGACAACAATCATATGCCGCTCACGTAAGGACTGTCCTGATTGAGGAGACGAGCCCGGGGATATCTTCTTCGTCAATCGCTTTCAGATCGAGCACAAACCGGTCGTTCTCGATCCGCCCGATCACCGGCAGCGGTTGTTCGCGGAACTTCCGCAGAAGCGTGTTGGCGTTGAAACTTCGAGCAAAGAAAATCCCGACCGAGGGGATCGCCGCTTCCGGCAACGCCCCGCCGCCGACAAACGCATCGGTCGCCTCGACCGAAACGCCAGCGGGATTGCCCACGTCGGCCACAATCTTTTTACCTCGCTTGTACAACTCCGCCTCGTGGAGCGAGAGCAAGTGCCAGAGCTTGATATCGGTCCGCCAAGTGCCGCCGAGGTAGATGGAGAAGAGTTCCTCGAGCATGGAAAACATGATTTTGTCAACTCGCATGGTCCGGAAGAGCGGGTTCTTCTTGATCTTCGCAATGAATTCCGCCTTGCCGACAATGAGTCCGGCCTGCACGCCGCCGAGGAGCTTGTCCCCGGAGAAACACGTGATCTCGGCTCCGGTCCGCACCGACTGCTGCACGGTCGGCTCGGAGTAGCCGAGTATCTCTTTCGTATCCACGAACACACCGCTGCCCAGATCGTTCATAACCGGGATCCCGTGCTGCCGGCCCAGCGTGACCAGTTCCCGCAGCGGCACCTCTTCAGTGAATCCTGCCTGTACGAAATTGCTCTTGTGAACCTTGAGAATCAGGCCGGTCTGTCCCGCGGCGACTCCGGTTTTATAGTCGTTGATCGTCGTGATATTGGTGGTGCCGACTTCGTGGAGGCGCGCTCCCGACTTGCGCAGGATATCCGGGATGCGGAATCCGCCGCCGATCTGCACCAGTTCCCCACGGGAAATGAGCACCTCTTTTCGGAAGGCGACAGTATTGAGCGTGAGAAACAGAGCCGCGGCGCAGTTGTTGACCACGGTGGCCGCCTCCGCCTCCGCAAGCAGCGCCAGGTATCGTTCGCAGGCGCCGCCGCGCCCACCCCGCTTGCCGTCAGACAGGCTGAACTCCGTGTTCCCGTAGCCGGTAACAGTTCGCTTGACCGCCTCGAACAGCTCCGGCGGCAGGGGCGCCCGACCGAGGTTGGTGTGCACAACGATTCCGGTCGCGTTGATCACCCGGGTAGTTCCCTCCCGGCGAATTCCGCCGATCGCCGCCCGGATACGGTCAAGGAGGCCGCCGATAGTCGCCTCGACTTTGCCCGCCAGCCTCTCCTGCTTCATCGTCGCCACCACGTCGCGGATCGCTTCGGTTGCGACCGGGCGCGGCACCAGCCCCACCGATTCGGCCAGGGCGGCATGAGACAACAGCTCTTCGACCGACGGGAAGTCTCGCGGCTGCAGGATGGTCTTGTCGTCCATGTATTGCTCTCCGGGTGGATCGGCCAACAGCGGCGACCCGGGAGCAATTATCTGATTTCGGGGGGGCAAGTCAACGGAAAACATCCGCTTAGAACCGGATCTCCATCCAGATCTGGACCTCACGCAGGTGCGTCGTGCGATCGCTCGTGTCGGAATCGCGCCACCGCATGGAGAGCCCACCCTTGATCTGCTGCGAGAATGTGTAGGAAATGTCCGGGCGGATCTCTATCTCGTCCTTCTCCGTCGACGAGGTGAGCACGTTGGCGGCGTCCCACGTGGAGTTCGTGCTCATGTTGTACTTGACGTCCAGCGACAGATTGATCGTCGACCGGAACTTGAGCTTGCCGAACAGCGGCATATTGATGCCGCCCGGCGCCGAGAACGAGTACTGCATCGATCCGCCGATTGTCTTGCGGACGCTTTCGGAGCGGGATTGGAAGTCACCCGTGGTACGGTTGTACTCCTGGTTCTCGTCTTTCGTCAGGCCGTAAGAACTGGTCAGCGACAGAGACCGGAACAGCTTGAAATTCAGCGATAGCACCGGGTTCTGCGACGTGCTGACCGATTTCGAGATCAGGCGATCGGCGCCCAGATCGCGACGTTCCCGCGTGGCCCGCGAGTAGCCGGTGCGCGGCGCGAAGATCTCAATGAACTTGTTGACCACGCCCTTGATGAGCGGCAGGCGATCGAACGGGCGGATCTGGATCGACAGATCGGGCCAGGAGGTCGAAATGTCCTCGTACAGGTCGCCGCGCTTGACCACGTCGCGACCAATGCTGCGGCGGAACTTCACCGAAGTCTGAAATCCGCCGAGGAAATTGAACCCGGTCCCAAAGTCGTACGATATCCCCTCGGTCGCGTTCGGATTGGTCGTCCCCGAGACGGTCTCGATGTTGGGCGATCGGCTCAAACCCAGCCGGTAGATCAGGCGCGGCCGTTCTAGCGAGCCGGGCAGCGAGTAGCGGAAGGTCTCGCTGTAGTTGTACGACGGCGCCTCAATCCAGCCGGTCAGGAACCGCAGGACCGCCAGCGGCGGATCGTAGAACGGGCGTTCAGTTTTCTTTTCGGCGGTCTTGGCTCCCCGCTCGGCCCGTTTCCGGCTGGCCTCCGCCCGGGCGTTCAAACCCCGCCGGTCCGTGCCGGATCCCCGTCCGCCGAAGAGGGCCATGTGGTCGAACCGCCCGTTGACACTCCAACTGCTGCTCATGGTCGATCGGCGCGATTTCGTCGACCGTTCGTAGTCGTCGGAGTATGACCCGGTGAATCCAAAATCGGTCGAGAGCCACTTGACTAGACCCGGCTTATAGCTGAGACTGAACTGCTGGGCGAAGCGGGTTTCCAGACCAAGCTTCAGGTTGCTCAGGGAAAGGCTGACGTCTTCATCGTTGCTCAGGTCGCGCCGTGTATCGAGGCGCAAGCTCAGCGCCAGGTTCTGGAACACGTCATACGCGAAATCCATCTGCCCATCCAGCATCCGCTGGAACGACGACCGGCGATTGCCGTCGATGTCATCGGTGATCGACAGCGTCCGGTCGTACCCGAAGGTCGTGGTCCACCGCGACGGGTACAGCCCCACCCTGGTCTCGCTGACACGCTTCAGAATAGGGATCGATTTCAGCCATGTCAGGGGTGAAACAGATGGTGGCTTGGTCAGGCCGAAGTTGAACCCCGACCGGATATTGTAACCTTCGCTCAGCCCATACGGCGTCCGCGGCGACTGTTGCAACGACCGCCGGTATGAGAACGACGTGTTCTGCAGTCGGTTGAGCAGCAGGCTGAAGAGCGGATTTCTCCCCGGCTTGTTGAACGAGGCCGACACCGACAGCATCTTCGATTCGGATACCTCCTGCTCGATTCGGCGGACTTCCTCCGGCAGGACGATATCGGACCCGGTCCGCAGCAGTGGTAGCCGCGTATTCTTTGAATACGTGTAACTGACCGGCAGCCGCGCGCTCCACGACCGCGGCAGGAACTTGTCGAGGTTCAGCGACATGGAGTAACTGAGACGCGTATCAGAACTTCCGCTGCCCAAATTCTGATCGGATCCGCCGCGGGTCGAACTGGACAGGCCGCGGAAATACGGGTCCTGAGATTGGTAGTTGAAGCTGTAGTTGCCCAGGTCGGCAATATTCCCGCTGGCGCTGAACCGCGCCGCCGTGCCGACATCGCGACGCACGTCGGCCACGCGCAACTCGTCGAGCCAGACATGCCCTGACGGTGTCCGAATACCCGTCGAGTCAAGATTGATGACGCCGGCGGCAAAGTACTTGATTTCGTTCAGGCTCGGATCTCCCTTGACCCGTTCCCGTCCATCCGGAGAGACCGTATCCACCTTTGTCCACTGTGCCCGCTCACGGTCGCGCTGCGCGGCATCCTTGATGGCCGTAATCTTGTTGAAATCAATGTCGATGTAGTTCTCCGGCGCCCAGTCACCCGGCTGGAAAACCCGCCGCTGCTCATAGAAGTTCAGGCTGTCCCGGCCGATCCGGAAGTAGAACATCATCTTGCTGTAGTCAGCGGTCGTGGAGTTCGAATCCAGTTCCGTGTGCACGTACATAGCCAGGCGGCGATACCCGGAATACTTGTCAACTGACAGCACACTCTTGCGGGCCTCGGCGATATCCCGGTAATCGAGGCTGTCAAAGCGGAGTTCCAGACCCCGCTGCGCCTCGGTGACATTGGTCGTCGGGTCCTCGTACGCCTGCACACCCGGCGGCGGCCTGAAGGTGCCGTCGTCCTCGCTCACCGTGGCGGCGACCAGCTTCGACTTACGCGGCGAATCCAAGCCGTAGATGACTGTGTCGCGCCACTGCGACTGGACAAAGTACCAGTCGGCGATTTCAACGGTATCAGGCGCCGTCTGCCCCGGCCGTTCCTCAAACCAGATGCGGATATGGGTAATGCGCTCGCCGCTCCACTCCGGTTGCAGCGCAGCGGTGTTTCCTCCCTCGACAATGACATCGTCGAGAAACGCCGTGTCCCTAATCGGAATGCGGTAGGTGTACCACGGCGGCGGCGGCGGCTTGTTGGGATCGACCTGCTTGCTGGGGAACATGGAGGAGTCAACACGGAAGGGGGAGGGCGTGTTCGCGTCGAAATCGATTACATACGAGAAGTAGCCGTTCTCGCGCTGGAAGCTGTTGCCGAGAATCTCCTTATCCGGCTCATTCAGATACTCGTAGTCGTTCCGATTCCCTTCAGTTCCGTTCAGGTATTCATAGTAGGTCGAGTCGTTGTTCCAGATATTCGGATCATTGCACAGGTTGGCCGGCAGCGGGCACTTCCCCTCTCCTTCAAAGTACCAGTTGTCGTGGTTGGGATCCGGGTTGTAGATGGGGTGGTAGAACGGCTCAGCCCCGTCGGATAGACTGTCCAGTCCAACATCCTCGTACTCCTCGAACTTCCCCGTCGGCAGCAGATCCTCCGAGAACCCCTTGCCGTTACCGTCGACATCTTCACTGATTCGTCCGAACTCGATGTGCATGCGGCCGCTGCTTGCCCGGGCCCGAAGCTCGAACAGCTGTACCCGTTCCTTGTCAATTCGACCCGCGAAATAGCGCATCATGCCCGCCCAGGAATCTGCCGCGGCCGTGGTATCCGCAACCTGCGGTACCGGTATGGAGTCATTTGCATTGTTCGGATTCGGCTGCCACTCCCAGCCGGTCGTGTCAACTGAACTTGGACGGAAAATGAGTCGCATTGATCGGAACGTCGACTCGCCGGCCTCGGTGTCCTTATTGTACACCTCCTTAACTTGGAGGAGTTCAATCGGATTATGCCAGAGGAGCTTGGAGCGCCTGCTGAGCCCCCCCAGCTGGTACGGCTTGCTGGACTTATGCCACTGGGTTCGCCCGGTGCCGAGGGTCAACTGCTCGGCCGAGGCCTCGAAGTCATCGACGTACGCCTCTCCCTCGACGTTCGGGTTCGGGCGGGACTGCGCCACCTCCCCGGACAACTTCAGGTTCGACGGCACCTCGGTCTGAAGAATTGGCAGCGCGTTGGCCAGCCGGGTGAGGAAATTCGGCTGCAGCGACCAGCTCGCGTCGACATCGAAAACAAATGACTTCGCCGTTTCTTCGCCCACCCGCGGCTTGCGGTCGCGTGCCTTGTCCGACTTGTAGAGAATCGTCGAGCCGACCTTCAGGTCGCGGCTCACCTCGTATTCGGCGCGCATGCCAAACAGTGTCTTCTTCTGGATCGACAGGAACGGAGCGTACTCGAAGTCAATGTCAATGTCCGCATTGGGGTCGGTCGCCCGCTCGGACATGAGCGTGACGCGACCGAAGTCGTAGTCGACCCGGTAATCGACATTGCGCTCGAGGGTCACGCCGTTGGCGGTCACCCGCTCCGAACCCTCGATAACGTTGGGGCGCCCCAGCCGGATCTCGGTGCTCCGCGACTTGGTGAAGAACTTCATGAAGTACTGGCTGGACTGCGACTTTTCCGTCCCGGACTCAAAGAAGTAAATCTCCGGCACCTTCGGGTCGAGCACCTGGGTCTGCTGACCTTGTGCATTCTGGAAGGTCGTGTCGGAATAGAAGGGCGTGCGCGACGGGAATATGACCAGCCCCCAGTCGGAGCGGAAAACCGCCGGCAGCTCGTCGAGCTTGCCGTCGGGAATCCGGCTCGATCCGGCCGCATTGTACTGGTCGAGGCCGAGAATCTCCAGGTACTTCTGCTGGCCACCGGTCCCCTCCTGGTAGTCTTTCGGCGAGGTCGTGTTCTCGGTGCCCACCAGTCCCTTGTAGATCTTGATGTCGATATCTTCTATTTGCGTGCCGGGATTGATGGCATACACGTTCCGCCACATGTAGTTCCAGGTCTTGTAGGACGGCACCGCATGGCTGTTGTAGACCAGCTTCAGTATCTTCGGGTCGGACGTCGTCCCCTGACCGTTCACGCCGATTGTGTCGATAGTCCCGTTCGCCCGCTTGATTTCCATGTAGACGCCGATCGAGAGCTGGCGCGGCTGACGGAAAAAGACGATATAGTGCTGACGGGAGTCGGCGTGACTGAACAGGTCGTAGTCGGTCGGCTCGATCGGCACCGCCCCCTTCTCCAGGTTCTCCGCCAGGTTGACATTTTCCGTCGTATTTTCAAGCGGGCGATCCGGTTCGACGTACATGATCGAATAGACCGCGTCGCTCGGGCGAGCGTCGCGCAACTGCTCCATCTCCTGGTAGACGAAAATGCGCTCGACTGCGTCGCCAGGGGCGAAGGCTGCTGCGTCGCCGAGATCAAATACCCGCCGCTCGGCGTAGTCGAAGTCGCGTACGATTTGGGCGCTCTCCTCGCCGGTCGGCGTAATCGTCGTCCGCTCCGAGGAACCCTTTTCCTGCGAGGCAATTCCCGTCAGGGTCAGACGTCCCAGCTGGGCTTCCGCCTTCACCCCGAACAGACCGCGAATGTTCGACGAATACCCGACAAACTGCGTGTTCGGCAGGCTCAGGTTGGTATTGCCCGCCTCGATCGTTTTCAGGATTTCGTCATCGTCACCCTTGTAGCGGATCTGAATGCTGTTGGAAAGCGGCATGTCGGTGTGGCTGTCCTGCGCCACCTTGACCGTGATCTTGGAGCCGATCGTACCGGTAATATCGAACTGGTACATCTGTTCCATGTTGAGGGACGGGAACTTGCTCTGCTTGACCGTAACCGACGTCGCGTCGGTCCACTGCGACCGGCCCGAAAACATGATGCGGCGGTAGCCGCTGACTCGAAGGCCCGCGCCGCCTTCACCGAAGATCTTGTCCAGCCGCTTTGGCAGGTTGATGCTGACCCCCAGGCCGCCCTGCTGGCGAGCCTGTCGGGCCTGATCGAGCTGCTTCGTGGCAATCTGCTCCCAGCTCTCCTGCACGTGCTTGCGACGACGGTACTGGTTGAAGCTGTAAGCATCGACCGATACCGGTGTAAGCGACTTTACCTCGCCACCACGACGGTGGTACTTGGTCTGAAAACGGAAAGTGCTGCTGTCTGAAGAGGCCTCGACCAACTCGGGCCGCCGATTAAGTTCACCAGAAACATGGGGATAAACAGGGTTACCGAGGGATACGGAGCGACGGTCCTCCGGCTCCTTGTACGACGAGACCCACGAATCGAGGGGCTCAAATGACATGGAAAAACCCGACGCAGCCTGAACCTGACTGACCGCCGGCAAGAAGAAGAACAAACTCAGAAGAGCGCCAATTCGGCACATAGTTGAGAGCGATTTCACAGCCACTCTGCTTGAATCATTCACTGCAATAGTTACAAACTACTCGATACGCCGTCTCCTCTCACTTGAAGGTGCCAAGCTTGATCACTTCTTCCTGCAACTCTATACCGAACCGTTCTTTGACTTTCTGCTTCATCAGCGCCGCAAGGGCGCAAATGTCAGCGGCGGACGCCGTGCCGGTGTTGATAATAATATTGGCGTGCCGCTCGAAAACTTTAGCTCCGCCAACCGAGAGCTGCTTCGCACCGATCTGTTCCAGAAGGCGCCCTGCCGGGAGTTTGCCGTAGGGTTCTTTCGGATCCGGGATGTTCTTGAAGAAACAACCCGCTGTGAGTTGATCAGGATGCTTCGCCACACGGAGTTCCAGGATCTCCTCAATCTTCTTCTCAATCGCCGCAGGATCCCCCGGCTGCAGCCTGAGGCGGGCGCTGACCACAATCTCGTGGCTCGCTTTGAGATAAGAATCGCGGTAGCCGAACCGGCAGTAGTCCCGGTCAACCGTCGTGATCTTGCCATCCTGTGAGATAAGAGTAAGATCGACAACGACATCACCAATCTCACCGCCAAATGCGCCGGCATTGCCGTAAATAGCCCCGCCAACTGTCCCCCAAATCCCGGCCGCAAACTCCATCCCATTCAGCCCTTGCCCGGCCGCGTACCGGACCAATGCCATCAGATCCTCCCCCGCGCCGCATTCAATCGTCGTGGTATCGACGCACGAGAGACCGCGAACATCCATTTTTATCACCAGGCCGTCGTAGCCAAGATCGGAAACCAGGAGGTTGGATCCCCCGCCGAGAAGGAAGAACGGCAAACCCAGGCGTTGAGCCTGAAGGACGGCGTGTGCCGCTTCTTCACCGGTGCGTGCCCGCAGAAACAGCGCGGCTGGACCACCGGTGCGGAAACTGGTGAACTGCGCCATCGGCTTATCGAACTCCAGACCGTCACCGAAAAGGCGCGTCAGTTCGGCCCGATTCAGGCGCAATTCAGACGTGGTTCTGTCCAGAGAGTTCATCAAGAGAATATATCCGTCACTCAGTCTAAAATCAAGGACAATCAGTTTTCCGACCGGTTGGTAAGGGTTGGCGCTTCAATTAGTTATACACCGGTCCTTCCCGGCGGGACGGGTAAAAGTGGGGGACTACTCAGCTTTCCTGGAATTGTCGGACTCGCCACTATCATCCTGCCGCGGTTGAGCTTCACTATCGACACCATCGCTCGGTCCTTCCGACCAAGCCTCTTTGCTGCTGACTGATTCCGACGGACCCTCCCCTTTGCGGGTCTCATCGATGTAGTTCAGCCGAAGTTCGTAGAGAGCGTGGTCGAGCATCCGTTTTTCCTCAGGATCGAGATTGCCCGATGTCTTCTGCTGAATCATCCCCAACATGTCAATCGTCATCTTGGCCATCGCGAGATCCCGCTCGACCTTTCCGGTCATCGGGTTGGCAATCTTACCCAGCTGCTGCCATGCCCCCATCTGGAGGGACAACACCAACTGCAGGAAGAGGGGATCGGGCTGATGGGGCGATTCGGCCATGACATCCTCCAACTACTCTGTAGCGTTCACGAGAACCCGCCTACCCGCCGAAGGGCGCCAGCATGCGCTCGGCGGTCAGTGATTGCAGGTACGTATACAATCGGCCGTACTCGCTGTCAAGACTCTTTGTGTCAGTGATAAGTCGTTCGACCAGCGACCTTGCTCCTTCGAGCAGATCGGCGTCGGCCGAAAGGCGCGTCGCCCGCATTTCCGGCACTCCGCTTTGGCGTACGCCGAAAATCTCCCCCGGGCCGCGCAATTCAAGATCGGCCTCCGCCACCTTGAAGCCGTCGGTCGCCTGCACCAGGTAATCCAGCCGTCGCCTCGCAATATCCGATATCGGCGGGTGAGCCAGCGCAACCATCGTCGCCTTGCGTGTCCCCCGCCCGATCCGCCCCCGCAACTGGTGCAATTGGGCCAGCCCAAAGCGCTCGGCATGCTCGATCACCATCACTGTCGCGTTCGGGTTGTCGATGCCGACCTCGACCACGGTTGTGGCCATCAGAATATCGAGCTGACGGTCGCGGAAGCGGGCAAGGACATCATCCCGCTCCTTCGCTTTGATCCTTCCGTGGACCATGCCCACCCGGAGTCCGGCGAATTCATTCGCCGACAAATCGGCAAAGGCATCCTCGACATTCTCCAGTTCGACCCGGTCGCTCTTCTCAATCAGCGGGTAGATAATATACGCCTGCCCGCCGCGTCCGATATCGTCGCGCACGAACTGATACACCCGCTGCCGTACACTATAATAGCGCCAGACAGTCCGTATCGGTTTGCGTCCCGGCGGCATTGTGTCGATAGACGAGATATTCAGATCGCCATAGAGCGTCAGCGCGAGGGTGCGCGGGATCGGGGTCGCCGTCATCACAAGCAGGTCCGGCGTTTCCCCCTTCTTATAGAGCTTGCCCCGCTGCTTCACCCCGAACCGGTGCTGTTCGTCGATAATAACCAGACCGAGCCGGCTGAAGCTGACATAGTCGTAAATCAGTGCATGCGTACCGAAGAGGATATCCACTTCGCCCCGGGCGCAGGCCGCCGCGACCGTCTCCTTCTCGGCTTTGCCGGTGCTCGCGGTCAACAGGGCGCTGTTCACTCCGAGCGCCTGCAGAGGTTCCCGCCAGTTGCGGTAGTGCTGTTCGGCGAGGATCTCCGTCGGCGCCATAAACGCTGTCTGCAGGTTGTTCTCCGCGACATAGAGCGCGGCGATAATCGCCACCACCGTCTTCCCGCAGCCGACATCCCCCTGCAGCAGGCGCGACATCGGGTGCTCGGACTGTAGATCGGCGAAGATCTCCTTGACGACCTTTTTCTGCCCGCTGGTCAGTTCAAACGCAAGCCTCTCCTTGAACACCCGGAGACGCTCTCCCGGCGCTGCATAGGAGTGCCCCTTCCGCGCGGCCGTCTTCTCCTGCCGCGATCGGAGCACGAGGTACTGCAACTCCAGCAGTTCATCGAACGCCATCCGACGGCGGCATGCCTCCACCTGCGCGCGATCATCAGGGTAGTGGATCTTGCAGATTGCTTTATGACGGTCCGGCAGCGCGAAGCGCTCGGCCTCGGACACCGGCAGCGGATCCTCGATCCGGTCTTTCAAGTTTTCCAGAACAAACGTGGTGAGGCGGCGGATCGTCTTGCTCGAAAGACCTGCCTTGATCAATTCGGCCGTTTGGGGATAGACCGGGATTATCCGTCCGGCGTGGATCATCTGGTCCCCCTCGTCACCGAGACGTTCGAGATCCGGGTGGACCATCTGGTAGCCCTGGAAATAGCTAACCGTGCCAGTGGCGGCGAACCACATCCCTTTTTTGAAGAGCCGTTCCCAGAATCGGAGCCCCTGGAACCACAATAGCGGGATAGCCCCGGTGTCGTCCTGCAGGATCACCTCGTAGCGGCGGCGCTTGCCGTGGAGCATGCCGTGGGCCTTGACCTGCCCAACAATGGTCGCCGACTGGTCGACCTTGACATCGCGGATAGGCGTCACACTGGTGCGGTCGAGGTAGGCGCGTGGCAGGTAGAACAGGAGGTCCTGGACAGTCGACAGTCCTGCTTTCTCGAAGGCCGCCGCTTTCTGCGGGCCGACCCCCTTGAGATACTGGAGGGGGGAATCGAGCTTCAGTTCCGCCATGGCGTAAGGGTGCCTGTTTGTAATTACCGCGTCAATCATAATTCTCGGCGGACCGGTTTCGGAGCCGCCGGCGTTTATACACCTCGGCAGCGCCCATTTCCACCGGTTCGACAGCCGCTGACGGACAATCGGAGACAGGATTGCGCTTTCGGGCCAAAAACCGTATACTCGCCCTTGGAAGCGGATGCCGTCTGGTGGCGGTCCCGGCCTTCAAAGCCGTGAGGGGGGCAGTCGTACTGTCCCTGGTGGGTTCGATTCCCACCCCTTCCGCCATATATCTCTGTGGAGTCTTAATGACCGACTTGCGCGCCGATGACCAACCCCCCTTCCGCCCCACGATCGAGCAGGGGAACACCCACCTGCGCATCATCAATCCCCTCGCCACTTCTCAGCAATCGAAGCTCCACCTCACCGCCCTCCTGATCATCTGGGTTCTTGGAGCCGGGTTCTCCCTCGCCGCCCTGGTCATGGGCAAGCGGTTCCTCGGCCCCGCCTTTGTCCATGTCGGCTGGCTCGGTGTCGGCATCCCTGTGCTGTGGGCCTACTCCCGCTTTGCGATCGGCAGTGAGGTAATCACTTTCCGCGAAAACTCGCTGACTATCTCGCGCCGCCCGATCCCCCTCGGTTGCCGAAGGAGGTTCGACTTGTCCAAAGCCCGTCACTTTCGGGTCGACACCACCGGCCTGCGCGTGCTCGATGGCCGTCACCGTCGCAACCCGCTCCGCTGGCGCGGCGAACAGGGGCTGATTCTGTTTGATTATGGTTTGAAACCGGTCCGATTTGGCGTGGGACTGACGACGACGGAGGCGCGGCAGATATTGAGCGTTCTGCGAGAGAGCGGGCGGGTGGAGGCCGGTCAAATCGATGCCTGAGCCTCCTCAGATCGACCGCACCGGCATATTCAGCGGGTCATCGATCCGAATCGGCTCCTTCACCGTGAACGCCTCGGCATACCGCACGCCGATCATGTGCCCGAGGTTCGCTCCCCGATCCCGCATCAGGTCGAATACGGTCACGCCGGGATGGAAGATGTTCTTCGCGATATCGGTGTCCTGAAACTGTGACTTGTACGCCGCCACCGCCGCGCACTTCTTCTCGAAATACTCCGAAATGTCGACGAGGAACGAGAACTCGCGGTTCCGATAGTACGAGCAGTAGATAATCTTTCGCGGGCGGTGCGGCTCCCCCTGCAGGTTGATTTTCTTCAGGCCGGCCAGAAAACAGGCGTCGTACCCGAGGCGACAGGCCGCCAAATGATCCGGGTGCCGCTGTTCCCAGTGGGGCAGGATCACCAGTTCCGGCCGCAGATCCCGAATATACTGCGCGATTACCAGCTTGTTGGGCTGATTGAATTCGATCGCGGCGTCGGGCATCCCGGCGTTCCCTCGCCAGGCAAGGCCCATGACCTTCCCCGCGGCTTCCGCCTCAGCGTCGCGGTCAAGCTCGGTACCGTATGTCCCGGCCTCTCCCCGCGCCAGATCCAATGCCCCTGTCCGTCGCCCCGCCGCGGCCAGACGAACCAGCGTTCCTCCGCAGGTGATCTCGGTGTCATCCGGGTGCGCCGCGATCGACAGCACATCGAGCGTAAGCCCCTCAGCCATTGAGGACCTCCTCGTAGTACTTCTCGTACTGCCCGATAATCCGTTCGGCACCGAACTTTCGGGTGGCGCTCTCCACTGCGTTGCGCTTGAACTCGTTCAGGCGGTCGGCATTTCGCAGCAGCGACACTGCCGCCCGCGCCATCGAGGTCGTGTCCCCTACCGGCAGCAGGAATCCATCGCGGTAATCATCCACGACTTCGACCAACCCGGTCCCGGTGGTGCCGATCACCGGCACCCCGCAGGCCATCGCCTCCAGCGCGGCCAGCCCGAATGATTCTTCCTCCGACGGAATCAGAAAGAGGTCACAGCACGGCAACACCGCCTCCACCCGGCTCTGGTTGCCGAGGAAGATGACTTTGTCATTGAGATCCCGCTTGCTGATCTGCCTCCGCGCAAGGACCGTGTCGGGCCCCTCCCCGATCAGCACCAGTTTGGCCGGCAGTTCAGATGAGATTTTCGAGAAAGTATCAACCACATCGAGAATGCGCTTCACCGGCCGGAAATTCGAGACATGGGCGATGAGAAACTCGTCGGGTTGGGCGAACTGCGACCGTAGGCAATCTCCAATGGATGGCTTGAACCGCTTCTGGTCGACGAAATTGTGAATCACCCGGATCTCCTTGCCAACCTTGAACACCTCCTCGGTTTCGTCGGCGAGATATTTCGATACCGCCGTGAGGCCGTCGGACGCCATGATCGAGAAGCGCGTGATATCGTAGAACGACGGATCCGAACCGACCAACGTGATATCGGTGCCATGGAGCGTCGTGATGATCTTCGGGGCTTTGTCGCCGTTGGCCAGGAGCATCTGTTTCGCCAAATAGGCCGAGGTGGCGTGCGGTATGGCGTAGTGCATGTGGAGGATATCGAGGTTAAAATTCCGCGTTACCTCCGCCATCTTCGCGGCCAGCGTGAGAGAGTACGGCGGCGACTTGAACAGCGGGTACGCCGTCGTTTCCACCCCGTGGTAATAGACATTCGCCTGGTAGCGATCGAGGCGGAAGGGGATGGCGTACGAGACAAAGTGCACGTGGTGGCCGTTGGCGGCCAGTTGCTGGCCGAGTTCGGTGGCGACTATGCCCGATCCCCCGGCGACCGGATAGCAGGTGATTCCGATGACCATGCGTTAGCTCCTGTATTCTGACAACAGAATAAGCTGGTGCGCTTTTTCCTCGCTGTCAAGGCGGTCGTAAGCAAAGGTGATAAAACCGAAACCATATTTAGCAAGGAAATAGGCCACGTTGAGCGACCGTTCCTGGAGTCCCCGATTGGTATAGAGCGCGTGGTACAGGCGGTATATTCGGTCCCGCGTTTCGCTGGACCGCCGTTTGTGCGCGGCGAACACCTTTGCTTCGAACTGCTTAAGCTGGAAATCAATCTTGCCCTGGGTTGTATTGGCAACCGATTCAAGCTGCTTGTCAAACTGCAGCGACCGCTCCGCGAACCGGTTGAACTGCTCCTCGATGTTCCAGCGCAGTTCGGCCGCCTGCTGTTCGATATCCTGCGGGAATGACTCGGCCAGCACCCGGTTGACTACCTGCTCGATATCCCCGGCCAGATCGGTGAAGCTGATCCCGTACTGCTCCATGATCTTTTCGTTATGCTTCTCAATAAGTGTCGCACTCGGCCGCGCCGCCTGGTATGGCGCCACCCGCCCAAACACCGGAAAGATCGAGTCAATTTGGGCCAGATAAGCTATCTCCGACGGCCCTCCCTTTTGGGACAACACAGGAAAGAGCCAGGACTGCATGACCGGGCGGGTCATCACATCAGGCGAAAACCGTTCCGGCTCGCGTCGGATGAAATCCTTCAATTCGTCGGGAGAGAACCGTCGCCCCCCAACACTAAACGCGCCGTCGGCCTCCCGCATCACCGGCGTCCGGCCCTCGATATCGCAGAACAGGTAGGCCGCACGGTCCTTCTTCTCGACCTGCACGTGGTACCCTTCACTGGTCAACCGGGAGTTCGCCTGCGAAATGTGGCGGTGAAGCTCTTCCTGCTTTTCGACAATCTCAACCAGGAACGGCGTGGCCAGTCTCTTGACCGCCGGATCGCCCGGCGAAAAAACGACCAGTCCATACCGCCCGACCAGTTCCGTGAGGAATTTGGCGAAACCGGTGACAAGTGTGTCCCCGGGAGTGTAACACCGGTCGATCGTTGCATACAGCTCTTCGGTGAAATCGCTCTCCCCCAAGGCATCCCGGACCGCCGACTTGAAATTTTCCAGCGCTTCGACATTATCGAATTGAATCGACGCGGTCGGAATCGGTCTCGACGGCGCCGCAACATAGGCGACTTTCACCGGCTCGGAGGTCTTGCGATCCAGGAGATACGTGTGATTGGCCTCGGCAAAATCGTGGTCGTCGCCGGCGACCCAGAATACTGGCACCACCGGACGATCCAGTTCGCGGCAGTAGCGTTCGGCCGCCTTGATGATTCCCAGGGCCTTAAGGACCACCAGCATTGGTCCGGTCAACATCCCCGGCTGCTGTCCGGCGAAAACACACACCGTCCGGGGATCCCGAAGCGCCTCGATGTTCGCCAGCGTCCTCTCCCCCGCCCCCCAGGCGATATTTTTCTTCCGCAGGATATCGGCCAGCCGATCCCGCTCGAAACGGATACCGTCCAGCCGGGCAGCGACATCCTGAATACTGTCCAATGCATAAAAGTGCCGGGCCTTAGGTAGGCCCGACACAAAATCAAGATACATGTCGCTGTATCCGAGATCCTTGCTCGGCGCGATGAGTCTATCCACTGACAGCTGTTTCCTCTTTCACCGTCGGTTTACTCGATAGCCCGAACACCCGGCGCACCAGCCGGCGCATCCCGTCGCTGAAATCCTCGATAATCGTGTACACGACGGGAACGACCACCAGTGTGAGCAGCATCGACGAGATCATCCCGCCGATGACCGCCCGGGCCATGGGGGCGCGGAGTTCGGCGCCGGGACCTATCCCGAGCGCCAGTGGCAACATGCCGAACACGGTCGCAAGGGTCGTCATGAGAATCGGCCGCAACCGGATCGGGCCCGCGGCCAGAATCGCATCAGTCCTTGAAACGCCTTTCTCCCGTTCTTGTTTCACGAAATCGATCAGCAGAATGGCGTTCTTCGTGACCAGACCCATCAGGAGCACGATCCCGATCAGGGACATAATCGAGAACGAGGACCCGATCAACCCCAAGATAGCACCTACCAGCGACAAAGGCAACGACAACATGATCGAGAACGGATCCCGGAAGGACTCATACTGGGAGGCCAGGAGCAGGTAGATGAAGATGACCGCCAGGAACAACGCCCGCAGGATATTTGCAAATGACTCCTCCATGATCTCCTGCTGGCCGACCGGTGCGACAATGTACCCGGGTGGGACCGCCACTTCGGCGTTGAACCGCTGCATGATCAGGTTCGTCGCCGTGCCGGGGAACTGCTGGCTGGTGACATTGGCGTTCACCCGCACTTCCCGCTGGCGGTTGTAACGGTAGAACTCGCTGACCTCAGCCGTCTTTTCCAGACGCGCGACCCGCTCCAGGGGGACCAGGAGTGTGCCGTTTTCGCCGTTGTGATCGCTCTTGATCAGGATGCTCCCGAGATTCTCGGTCGACTGCCGGAAACGTTCGTCCAGCCGCATTCGGACATCGTACTCCTGATCCCCTTCCTTGAACCGGGTCACGACATCCCCTTCCACCAGCCAGCGCACAGTCATCGGAATCTCCATCAGCGAGATCCCCAGATCGCTCGCAAGGCGGCGGTCATAGGAAATTGAGATCTCCGGCTTCCCCTCGGTCAGCGTGTTGTCGACATCGACCACACCGGGCACCGGATAAAAGTACTGCTGCAGCGTTTTGGAGAGCCGGGCAACTTCGTCGTGATCCGGCCCGCGAACCGAAATCTCGATCGGCTTCTCCGAGCCGCCTTCTCCCTCACCGACTCCGATTGAGACCTCCAGGCCCGGCATGCCGGCCAAGTACACGCGAGTCGAATCCATGAGCTGGCGCGCCGAAAAAGCACGCTCGCTGCGGTCGACCAGCTTGACCAGGAGCCGACCGCGTGTGACCGGATCATTGCCCCGGCCGATCGTGATAAACGTGTTCGCCACCATGCCGGGGAGTTTCTCGCGCACCGTTTGCTCGGCTTGTTGGAATCGCTCTACCGTATCATCGAGCGTCGTGCCCGGGGGCGTCTCGATATCGATCGCCAACTGGTTCTGATCGGTTTCAGTCATGAACTCCACGCCGACCAGTCCGAGCATCGGGACAACGAAGGCCAGCGCAAACGCTGCTACAGCCACGAGCACCACGAGCCAGCGCGTCCGCAGTGACTTTTCCAGCAGCGAGCGATACTTGGGTTTGAACCAGTCGAACGCCCGGTTCCAGTAGAGCAGGATATTGTAGATACGGTTGACAATCCCCCCGCCGGTGCGCGGCTTCGCCCCCTCGACATCCTCCTGCGCCGCTTCCGGCCTCAGCCAGCGGGACGACAGCATCGGTGTGAGACTAAAGGCCACGAAGAGCGACACGAGCACCGCGAACGCCACCGTTACACCGAACTCATAGAAGAACCGGCCGACGATTCCTTCCATGAAGGCCACCGGCAGAAACACGACCATGATCGAAAATGTCGTCGCCATGACCGCCAGACCGATCTCTTTCGTGCCCGAGATTGCTGCATCCCACGCCGATCGCCCCTCGGCCATGTGACGGTAGATGTTCTCGATCACTACAATCGCGTCGTCGACCAGTATACCGACTGCCAGCGACAGTCCCAGGAGGGTCATCACGTTGATTGTGAACCCGAGGAAGTTCATCACGGTAAACGTCGCGATGAGCGAGATCGGGATGGCGAACGCGGTGATGGCCGTAGGTCGCGCATCCAGCAGGAACAGGAAGATAACGATGATCGCGAGCAGCGTCCCGAACGCGATGTTGAATTGGATCTCGTGGACCGAATCGCGGATGAATGTCGAAGCGTCATCGACGACCTCGATCCGGATGTCGGAGGGCAACTCCTTGTTCAGCTGCGCCACCGTTTCACGGGTACGGTCGGCCATTTCCACCGTGTTGGTCCCAGCCTGTTTGGTAATTGTCAAGGATACTGCCGAAGCGCCGTTGTAGCTCGAGAATGAGCGTTGCTCGACGGTCGTGTCCTTCACTTCGGCGATATCTCCGAGGTATACGGGCGAGCCGCCCTTGTTCTTAACGATGACGTCCTCGAACTCCTCGACCCGGTCGAGCCGTCCGGCTAACCGAACCAGGTACTCACGCGAGGCTTCGTCAATGCGTCCGCCCGGGATTTCCATATTGGCCTCGGCCACCGCTTCGCGCACGTCACCAGCGGTAACCCCGAACGTCTCCATGCGGTTCAGGTCGAGCGCAACGAGTATCTCGCGCTCGTGTCCGCCGACGAGGGTCACCCCCCCGACGCCCGGGATTGCCTGGAGGCGTTCCTTGATAACCTCGTCCGCCAGCGTGGTCAAATCGCGCGGCGGGCGGTTGCCCGAGAGGGCCACCGACATGATCGGTTGGGCCGTCGGGTCAAAGTTCTGCACGATCGGCTCTTCAATGTCGTCCGGCAGTTCGCTGCGAATGCCGGCCACCTTCTCGCGAACCTCCTGCGTGGCTTCGGCCGCATCCCGATCGAGATCGAACTCGATAATGACCAGCGAGTACCCCTCCATCGAGCGCGACTCTATATGCCGTATCCCCGAGACGAGGTTGACCTCCTCCTCGAGCTCGGCGGTGACTTCGGTCTCGACCGTTTCCGCCGATGCCCCCGGGTAGATCGTCTGGATGACGGTGAACGGGAACTCGACATCGGGCATCAGGTCGAGCGGCAACTCGCCGTAGGAGAACAACCCGAGCACCACGAGCGCCGCCATCATCATCGTGGTAAAGACGGGGCGGTTGACTGCAACTTCGGAAAGCTTCATTATGCACCTTTTTCCACGTCGGTGATTCTCACGGCGGTGCTGTCATCGAGGTAGCTCTGCCCGAGCGTGACAACCGTGTCGCCTGGCTGCAATCCTTCTTCGACCACAACCCGTCCGCCGGCTTCCGCCCCGAGCGAAACCATCCGCCGGAAAGCGACGCCGTCGTCGACCACGTACACCGCCGACCCGTTGGCTAGGGCGATTACGGCATCCTGCGGCACGCCGACGACATTCTCCAGGCGCTGCATGATCAGCAGGACGCGGACAAACATACCCGGTCGAAATGCGGTGTCATTCCCCGAACCGGTGTTGGCGACTATCGCTTCAACCTCGAATGCCCGCGAGACGGGATCGGCCGACTGCGCCACAGCCGTCACGACGCCGGGGAGCGCTTCGTTGACCGTCTCGGAGACAACCCGCACGGTGTCGCCCAGCTGCACCAGATTCATGTCCGACGTCTTCACATCAAACCGGACCCGCAGGCGGTCAGTCGCCGCGACCGTCGCCACGACCTGTCCCTGCTGCAGGAAATCGCCGCGCCGAACATTGACCGAGGTCACGGTTCCCTTGATCGGCGATTGGATCTCGACCAGTTGCCGGGCGGACTCGTAGGAGGCCCGAGCCACCTCGTAATCAGTTTCCGCTGCATCGAACTGCGTCTCGGCAATCGCACCCTGCTCGAAGAGGACCTTCATCTTGTTGTAGTTCTTCTCGGCGTTGCGGTAGACGCTCTCCGCCTGCCGCAAGTTGGAGGTCGGTCCCTCGCGGTCGAGCTTGACCAGCACCTGGCCGGCGCTGACCCGATCCCCCTCGCGCACGAGTACGCTGTCGACCGCCTCCGCGACCTTGGCGTACATGACCGCCTGGTTCTGTCCCTCGAGCACTCCGGTATACGTTTTCGTCAGGTTCTCGTTGAACGGCACGATCACCTGCACGCGCACCGGCACCGCCGGACGCTCCGCCTCGGCCTGCTGCTGTCCACCGTTGCAGCTCGCCATCACCGCCGTTACCGCAACCGCCATTACTGCTGGTATGATTCGTCGAATCTTCATATGCTATTCCACACTCGGTTGAATCGTTGTTGCCCGTTTGAGTCTTGCTTCGGCGACGCGGAAATTGAACAGCGCCTCCGCGTTGGCGTTACGCGCGTCAGTCAGCGCCACCTGGGCCGAAAGAACCTCCAGGAGCGTCCCGACACCCGACTCGTACCGCACGTTGGCGATATTCAGCCCCTCCTGCGCTTCCGCTATGGTTGCGCCCTGAATGTCCAGGGCCTTCTTCGCCTGCTGCACCTGGTAGTAGGCCTCCTCGACTTCCAGGCGAACCCGATCCTGTGTCTGGCTTTCCGCCAGCCGGGACTGGTTGAAATCCACCTTTGCCTGCGATACGGCTGCCTGGCGTTCGAATCCCGTGAATATCGGAACCGAGACCACCAAGCCGGCTGTCAGCGAGGTCGACGTGTTCTCTTTGAGCGTGAAGTCATCGGACTGCGAGCTCCAGCCCCAGTCCGAGACAGCCTCCAGGTGCGGCCAGTAGTCCGCCTTGGCAATTCTGATCGCCTTACGCGTGATCTCCGTCAGCAGTTCCGCCTGCTGCACCGCGGGACGCGTCTGCAGCGCCGAATCGATATACCGCTCCATGGGGGGAAGCCCTGCCAGGCTTGTGTCGCTATCGACCGGACGCTCCACCAGTTCAACCGGCGCATTCAGGTCTAACCCGAGAAACGACTTCAGTCGCTTTCGGGCCAACTCGACTTCGGATTCGGCCGCGATCAACTGCGGCAGAAGGTTGTTGCGCTCCACCCGCGCCCGCAGCACCTCAAACTCCGACACCATCCCCTGATCACGCATTTTCTCGATGGTGCTCAGGTTGTACTCGGCCGCCTCGATTGCCTTCTGCAGAACAGCCACCTGCGACTGCCGAAAAACCGCCGCGTAAAAGAGCACTTCGCCGTTGAATACGATGTCGTTGCCCACCTCCGCCGCGCCGGCCCGCGAGTACTCCTTGTAGAGCTTCGCGATCGCCAGGGCGGTGAAGACCTTTCCACCCTGGTAAATCGACTGCCGCAACGACACCCCGGCTCCGAAAGAGTTCTTGAAGCCGAACTGCAGCTCCATCGTCTCGCCGTTCATCTCGATGAAGCTGGTCGGCACTTCGAAGTTCCGGTTGTAGTACGCATTGCCGTCGATCCGAGGCAGCGCCCCTGCCCGCGCCTCGACCACCCGGGCATCCGCCCGGTCAACCTCCTGCTGCGCCGTCAGGTAGTCGCGGTTGTACTCCAGCGCCAGCCGCCGCACGTCGTCGATCGTCAGAACTCTCGCGTCCTGCGCGTTCGCCGGGATGACTGCCGACAGGGCTATCGCTGCAACCAGTGCCAGACAAACCGCCCCAGACCTCGCGGTCGGTGTCGAACCGCTGCTGTTATGCTTCATGTGCGGGATCATCTGTCCTTTCTTTCCCGTTTTCTTGTCTTCTTCGTCAACCGAGCCAGCGTTTCGACCTGGCGGTCGAGATCGCCGAGCTGGGGGTGGATCATCCCCGCGAAATTGATGCCGTCGTACAGTGCGTGGAGCAGCTCGACCAGCCGTCGCCGCTCCTCCAGCGTCCTCCCGTACGCCGGATCAAGGCACTCGGCCAGCTGCCGCACCGACCGCTCATACGCGGCGTTGATTACCTTCAGCACTCGCGGGATCTGGATCACCTCGGCAATGAGGTGGAGATTCCGGCGGGCTTCCGGCATCGGCATCTGGCAATCGATTTGCCGCAGTTCCACCAACAGCTCCGCCGGGGTCAGCCTCCGCCCGGCCAGCTTGTCCATGGTGCGGGAGTGTCCCTCAATGATCTCCTTCACCATTGCCAGCAGGATTTCTTCCTTGCTGGCGAAATGAAAGTAGAGCGCCCCCTTGGTCAATCCCGCCCGTTTGGCGATTTCGTCCGTCCCGGTCGCCCGGTACCCCTGCTTCGCAAACAGCTCATGCGCCGCCAGAAGCAGTTGCTCCCGACGCTCTTCGGCTGGAAGTTTGGGGCTCTGTTTAATGCGTTTCCGCTGTGGTCGTTTGTTGTCCATTTCCTTCAATCCACCGACCTACATACCTACCGGTCGGTATCTATATGGACTGAAACGGATGTTGTCAAGAGATGTTTCGTTAAAAATCCGTTAGATCCACTTTTTCTTGCGGAAATAGAACAGGAGGGCGATAACCACGGTGAAGATCAATCCCAGCGCGGCCCAGTAGCCGTATTTCCAGTCCAGTTCGGGCATGTGCCGGAAGTTCATCCCCCAGAGCCCGACCAGAAAGGTCGGAGGGATAAACAGCACGCTGAGGATCGTGAGAACCTTGATCGCCTCGTTAGTGCGGGTCGAAATCGAGGAGTAGTAGACTTCCAGGGACGAATTGAGGATCTCGCGGTGGAAATTGGCCAGATCATCCACCCTGACCAGATGGTCGTGAATATCCGAAAAGTAGACCGAGGCACGCGGGGAAATCTGCGGGAATTTCTCCTGCGACAGGTGCAGCAGCACCTCTTTTTGCGGAATCACGATACGCCTAAGCTGAATGATATCCCGCCGGAGGGTGAACATCGACCGCAGCGTTTCTTCGTCAACCCCCTCCAGCACGTCGTCCTCGATTCGGTCAACCTCGTACTCGAGAATGTCCAAAGTGGCGTTGTAGTTATCCACAACCGTATCGATGACCGCGTGGAAGAGGAAATCCACGCCCCTGGACATGAGCCGCTCATCCCGCTCAGCTCGGTGGTAGAGGTAATCGTACATCCGGTGATCGTCGTAGTGCACAGTCACGAGGGCATTTCTCGTGAGGAACAGATCGATCTCCCCGATTTTCAGCCCCTCTTCCCGCCCGATATAGTCGACTATCTGGAATACCAGGAACAGGTAGCGCTCGTAGTCATCGAGCTTGGTCCGGGGTTTCTCCGATATCACGTCTTCAATCGCCAGCGGGTGGAAATTGAAGTCGTGGGTGAGGATGTACGATTCCTCGTCAGTCGGCTTGAGCAGGTCGATCCAGAGGACCGCGTTCTCCTTTTCGGTCATCTCCCGGAAGTCGAGAATCCCCTCCCCCACTTCAACCCCTTCCCCGGGCAGATAGAGAAACGATCGGATCATGCGGGCCGCTCCCGTTCGATGAGGTAACCGTTCTCGTCCATGTGATCGAGGAGATTGTCGTCCTCGTGTTGCTGCTGAATATCCTTGATCGAGACTTTCTTAAAACGCAGGAACCACATGCCCAGCACCCAGAGGGGCAGCAGATCAATCAGGTGCAGGGCGAGCGCGAAGAGCACCGCGTCCGTCCGACCCACCGAAAACGCCGACAGCGACGTCGACACTGCCACCTCGAAGGTCCCGGCATTTCCCGGCGTAATCGGGACCGTCAGCGCCAGGGTGTTGATCAGCATCACCAGCGCTGCCGCCGACAGCGGCAGGTCAAAGCCGAAAGCCTTGAAGAGGTAGTAGATGACCAGGATGTGGGCCGCCCAGTAGACCACCGAGTACATAAGCGAGTAGAAAGTTCCCTGGCGGGTCCGCAGCGACGACAGCCCCTTGGCGAATGACCGGAGGAACTTCTTCATCGAGATGTAGAATCCCGGCCATCGGGGACGCAACCACCGCCGGCTCATAGTGACAAACCGCTCCTGGAAGAGCAGAATCGTGTAGAGCAGGATGATGCCGGCAACCGTGCCGATCCCGATCACGTACCCTGCCGAACGATATTCCTCGGGAAATTTGAAGGCGAACGAAGTCATGAGCAAGACGCCGATCAGCGTAATCGCGTCCAGCACCACCTCCAGCAGGATCGTGGAGAAGACATAGGTCTTGCGCAGCCCCTCGAACTTGGCGAAGAGGAAAATCCGCCCCAGCTGGCCGGTGAGCGCGGGCATCGCGATATTGACTACTTGCCCGGCCGAATACAGCGTAATCGTCCGCCAGACGGGAATGACTTTCTGTGGCATGACGATCGCCCGCCATCGTAGCGCCTTGAGCGCGACGAAGGCAAACGACAGGACCAGGGCGGGAATCAGGTAGACGAACTGAAGGCGCTCGAAAAGTTGGCGCAGATCAGCGAGGCTGATGTCCTTGACACAGTAGGCCAGGAGGGCGACCGCTATAAGGGTTCCCCAGAACTTTTTCTTCTTCCATATCATCGGCGCCCGATCTTTAAAATGAGATGCAAAGATGCCGGAGTAAAATAGAGGGGTGCCAGAAGGGTGTCAATCAAATAAACCCGGTCCCACCCGGCCGCTCTATACTTCGGCGACCAGGTCCCGTCGAATCCAGCCCCGGCGTTTGTTCTCGAACAGGACGTTGTAGTACCCCCCGCTCTCGGTAAGCACCTCAGCTACCAACCCCGGGGCTCCCTGGAACTCGATGCCGGCGTTCTGCGACGGCCCGTTTTGAACCGGGCTCTCGTCGGCTATAATGACCACCCGACGGGTTAGAAACTCCGTGCGGTACTTGAACGTGGTCAGGCCGGCTGCGGCCAACACCAGCACCAGGGTGGCGATAACCCCGGCCCTCACCCATCCCCCCCAGAACCCCAGCCCGAACCGGATCGCCAGCGCGGCGCAGAACAGGATGAACAGCACCGACGATACCCAGGCCATCGTGCTCAGGCGATAAGGCGCCACAACAGACTCAAAGAGGCTCTGGATCGGATTAAGCTGTACCCCCTCCAACTTGACCCGCGAGAACTGCCGGGCAAACTCAAGGTTGTGCCGGATATCCTCGTCGGCAGGATTCAGCCGTTCCGCCCGCAGGTAGTTGAGCACCGCCCGCCCAACGTCTCCCTGCTTGAAATACGCATTGCCCAGATTGTAGTATATCTCCGCCGACTCCACCCCGCGGCTCAAGAACCCTTCGTACAGGCCGACGGCCGCGGTGTAGTCCCGCTGTTCGTAGGCTTCATTGGCCCGCCGGAACTCCGAAGCGTCGTCCGCCCCGAATGCCGCCGCAGCTCCCCAGAGCATGACCGCCAGTGCCATGACTTTACGCAAACCGCACTCCCTCCAGGCGGATCATCGCCTGTTCCACATCCGCCAGCGTCCGATCGATATCGGGCTGGTTGATTGACGATGGCGCGAAACGGGCGAAATCGCACCGCTGCAGCACGCCGTTGATTTCCCCAATCAGGGTTTCGTCCGCGCCGCGCGCCGCCAGCAACTCAGCAATTCGATCGGTCGTCAGACCGTGCGGCGAGACATTCAGCTTGTCCGCGATGTACGAGGTCAGCGTCTGGTGCACCTCGGCAAAAAAGGCCAGGCCTTTCTCCACCGAAGCCAGCGAGCGCGCTTTCGAGAGGCGCTTGCGTGCCTTCTTCCCCGCCTGTAGCGATCGGGCGTACCCGACATTTGAAGCCAGTTTCTCGCGCCGTTTCCGGGCCACGAACAAGCCCGCCACAACCAGAAGCGGCAGGCTGTTGACCACCAGGTACAGCGGGGTCACCAGGATCACCTGCCCCCGGCGCGTCGTATCCCCCATCGACTGCTTGATGAACCGGATATCCTTCGCATCGGCCCCCACCACCATCTCCGAACCGGAGTACGGCAGGTCACCCTGCGCCGTATATCCGCTCGGCTTGGTCGCGTGAATCGCTATTGGCTTGGTCGATTGTGTCTCATACTTGCCCCGCTCGGGATTAAAATACGTGTATTGAATCGACGGGATCTCGAGCGTACCTGGCCGCCGCGGAATGAACACCTCTTCCCATATCTTCGTTCCCCCCATACGGTCACCTGTCCGCGAGATGTTCTCGCTGCTCGAGGCCTCGTAAATGCGGAAATCTTCGAGCTCCGGCACCGGCGGTTTGGCCGCCGCTTTGACATTGCCGATCCCCGTTATCCGCAGCTTCAGCGTCACCGGCTGGTTGACCTCAACTTCGGTCTTGTCGACCGATGCCGCAATCTCGTAGGTGCCGATGGATCCGCCGAAGTCATCCGGGCGGCCGTCGGTCGGCAGCGTCCGGACCTTGATCGGAACTTCCTTGCTGCGGACCGTTACCTCCCGCCCGCTGTTGAAGAAGTCATTGAACACGCCGAAGGGATCGCGTGATTGCCGCGATCGGTCGGGCACCGTCACCCGGATCGCCGCCGGGCCGATAGCCAGATCCCCGGTTTGGGTCGGAAATAATCCGTACTTCCGTTCGATCACCCGATAGGTCCGCCCGCCGATTACCTGGCGGTACGGCGCCTCATTGCCCAGTACTTCGGTCCAGAACCCGGTCGTTGGCGGCTCGATCAACTCCGGCGAGCCGTAGTACTGCACGGCTATATAGAACTTGAGCGTGAGCGTGATCTGCTCGTTGACATAGGGGTTCTTCTTGTCAACCACCGCCTCGAGGAAGTAGTCCCTGGACGCGCCGCCGTCATCCTTGGCCTGTGATTCCAGCGCGGGCGGAGTGGCCGTACCCCGATTCAGCACCGTCAGCGTCACCGGGGCCGCCGAGTAGCGCTTATTGTTGTAAACGACCGCGATCTGATCGATCGGGTACGTGCCGGCCTTCGACGGCACCAGCAGAAAGCGGTACATCACCGACGAGTTAACCTGCCCGTTGACAATGTTGATGCTGCTCGACCGCCCCTGGCTGTACACCTCGAACAGCGCGATCTGCGGCACCTCTGGCGAGGGGAGGTTCTGCGACTGCCCGGCGACCTGCACCGTGAGAACCGCCTGTTCATCCAGACCGATCGTGTCCCGGTCGAGCGCCGCCGAGATCGTTATCTCGCTCCCCGGCTGGCCTGCCGCAATTCCGAATGACACGAACAGGAGAACCAGTCCGGCGACCAGGCCAGCCGGCCATGTGTATGTTCTGACCCTCTTCACGCTCACCAGTCCTTCCCCGTGTAGTCTCCCTTGGCCCGTACCTTGCGCTTGAGCTTCTCCTGGATATCTCGCTCGTCATCCCGCAGCGCGTTGAGGATCCGCTCGGCGTCCTCCTTGGAAATCTGCTGCTCCTTGAGCTGCTGATCCGACTCTTTGGGCTGCTCGGCCTGGTCCTGCTCCCCTTCCTTGGGTTGCTGCTGGGCCTTGTCCTCCCCCTGCTCGCCTGACTGCTCCTGCTGCTGCTGACTCTGCTGGTCCTGGTTCTGCTGGTTCTGACCCTCCTGCTTCTGCTGATCCTGTCCCTGCTGCTGCTGCTGGTTCTCCCCCTGCTGAGGCTTGGTGTTCTCCTTGAGCATCCGGCGGGCCAGTTCGAGGTTGATCTTGGCGTTGACATCGTTCGGATCGAGCCGCAGGGCATCCTCGTACGACTTGATCGCCTGCGGGTAGTCCTGCATCCGGAAGTAGGTGTTGCCGAGGTTGTAGTGCGCTTTCGCCGACAGCGTCACATCGGGCGAACCGAGCGCCTTGTTGAAATAGTCCTGTGCCTTCTCGTACTCGCCCAACTGGAAAGCCGCCCCGGCGATATTGTACTGCAGCCGCGGATCCTCCGGGTGCTCCGTCTCGGCCTTGTGGAACTGCTCGATCGCCGCCTTGTAGTCGCCGGCGTCGTATGCCTTATTCCCCTCCCGGATATCGTCGAGGTACCCGGCGCGCGCGCCGCCCGCGATTCCCAGGGCCAGCATCATAACCACGACCTTACGCATGCGGCTCGCTCCTTGCTATCTTTCTGCGCTCGGACAGGAAAAACTCACCGACCACCAGCAGAACCGCCAGCATCAGCGGCCACTGGAACCGGTCGTCATATCGGGTCACCAGCGTTCCTTCAAGTTCCTTCTTCTCCATCTCGGCGATCTCGGCGAAGATCCGGTCCAACTCCATTTCGCCGGCGGTCGCATGGTAATACTTTCCTCCAGTCGCCAGCGCTACCTTCTGGAGTACCTCTTCATTCAGCTTGGTGACGATCACATTCCCTTGGTCATCTTTCTTGAACCCGACCTGGTTGCCCGCTCTGTCGTGCATCGGGATCGGCTCTCCGGCCGGATTGCCGATGCCGACCGTGAAAATCCTGATCCCCTCTTTGCGGGCCTCATCGGCCGCATCCTCCGCCCCGCGGTCATGATCCTCGCCGTCCGTCAGCAGCAGCAGCACCTTGTGCTGCCGTTCCTTCTCCTCGAAACAGCGCGTCGCCATTGCAATGGCCGACGCGATCGAGGTCCCCTGCACGGTTACCGCGTTCTGATCCATCGCGCCGAGCAAGAATTCCGCCGCCGTGTAGTCCAGCGTCAGCGGGCACTGAATGTACGCCTCGCCGGCGAACGCGACCAGCCCGATCCGGTCCCCCTTGAGGCGCTTCATGATACCCTGGATCTCCTGCCGCGCCTTTTCCAGCCGCGTCGGTTTCATATCCCGCGCCAGCATCGAATTGGAGACATCCAGCGCGACAACCAGGTCGATTCCTTCCCGCTTCAGCATTTCCAGGTGCGTGCCGAACTGCAGGCGCGTCAGCGCCAGCGTGATAAAGACCATTCCGATCAACACCAGCACCGCCTTGCCCCCCTGCCGGGCGAACGAAATGTATGGGGCGTTCTTCATTATCAGCGGAAGGTCGCCGAAGCGCTGTAGCTGCCGTTTCTTCCTGATGAGCGCCCAGACCACGAACAGGGCCAACACTCCCACCAGCAGGAGCAGTAGGAAATTTTCGGGTGCGGCAAATCGCATGGCTAAACTTCCATCCCTCTACGGCAGTTTCCGGAAATAGGTGTTCGCCAGCAGCATCTCCAGCACCAGCAGGCCGAAGGCCGCGAACGTGAATGATTCGAACAGCTCGACATACTGAATATGGTGCGCCGTCTCGATTTCAGTCTTCTCCAGCGCATCGATCTCGGCATAGATCTGTTCCAGTTCCTCCCCCGACCGCGCCCGGAAATACTTGCCGTTGGTCCGGCTGGCGATCTCCTGCAGCGCCTTTTCGTCGATCACCGTCGGCCTGTATACGTAACGCTTGCCGAAAAACGGATCGTCCACCGGGTACATGGCATTGCCCGGTTTCCCGGCCCCGATCGTGTAGATCTTGATCCCGAACGTAGCCGCAAGATTGGCCGCGGTCAGCGGGTCGATTTCACCGGCATTGTTGTCGCCGTCGGTTAATAGAACTATAATTTTGCTCTTAGCCTCGGTCTCGCGCAGCCGGTTCACCGCGTTGGCGATCGCCATCCCGATGGCCGTGCCATCCTCGACCACCCCGAAATCGATCTGGTCGACAAAGCTCAGGAGCACGCCGTAATCGGTCGTGAGCGGGCACTGCGTGTACGAGTAGCGCGCGAACACCACCAGCCCGATCCGGTCGTTCACCCGCCGCTCGACAAACTTCTTCATCTCCTCCTTGGCGACATAGAGGCGATTATTCGGCTTAAAGTCCTCCGCCTGCATCGACGATGACACGTCCAGCGCCATCATGATGTCGACGCCCTCCGACGTCACCTTGGTGTACTCGGTGCCGGACCGCGGGCGGGCCAGCGCCACGAACAGCAGCGCCACCGCCAGCACGCGGAGAATCGGCAGGACGAAACGGAACTGCTGACGGCGCGTCCGGCCGGCCCGCTTCACTATCCGCAGATCCGAGAACTTGATCGTCGCCGCTTTCGCCCGCCGCCGGAAGAACGCCCAGAGGAGCATGCCCAGGATGACCACCCCGCCGGCGACAAATATCGCCAGCGGCGGAATCGTCGTATCGATCAGATCGAAGAGATTCAGGCTGAGCCCGGCGAACTCAAGCTCCATGCGACCCTCCCTCGACCGGCGCCGCCTGACCGTTGTTCGGCGTTACCGTCTGCACCTCCTGGCGCCGCAGGACATCCAGCCGCACCCGGTCGATCGCGGCATGCACGAACTCGAAATCGTACTTCGTCTGAGCCACCTCCGGCTCATACCGCGCGAACTTCACAAGGTCGGAGTGCTTCATAAACGCCTCCACCCCGTCGAAAAGCGAGGCCGGCAGGTCGATCTCCCGGAACGCCGTCAGGAATTCTTCTGTCGTCATGTCCGGGACATTCCGTTCGTACACCCGGCCGAGATACCAACGGAGGATATCGCTCAATTCGTAGTAGTACTCCTTGTACCGCCCGCCGCGGATCAGATCCTTGTTCACCAGCAGCGCCAGCCGCTCCGAGGCAATTTCCCAGGGTGGCCGCAGATCGATCGGCCCGAGGAGCGCCCCCCGGCGACGCCGCAGCAGGAAGTACAGTGCCAGCGCCGCGATGATTACAAGCGCCGCCCCGCCCCCGACATACCACCAAGTACGGTCTCTGCCGAACGCGTCGGCCTCAACCAGCGCGGCGAGTGGCTTGATATCCATCGTGCTGTCCTTCTCCGACAGCAGCGATTCCACCTTGATCGGCACTGACTCCGACAGCACCACTTTCCGGGTCGAGTCGGGCATGATCACCATCACCGGGAACGGGGGAACGGCATAGTCGCCGGTGGTGAACGTGCTGATGACGAACCGGCTCTCGTTCTGAATCCGGCCGTCGGGGAGTTTTGTTAACCTGTCGGTTTCGTAGTCGAGCACCTGGAACGCCCCGAGGTTCGCCCCCAGTGGCGGCGGGATGAGCTCCACCGTTGAATCATGAATGATCGTGAGCGTATAGGTCACTTGGTCACCGACGAATATCTCGGCTTTGTCGACCGACGTGCGCACCTCGACTCCCGGCAGCGAGCCGACGGTGTCCCCCGGTTCCTGCGCGAAAACCGTGGCCGCGACCAGCGTGGATACAAGGCAAATGGCCCGAACAATTCTGTCTATACTGCGACCCATAGTCCGCCTATTTTACGTTTCCGTCGAGAAACTGCACGCGCTCTTTCTGCGCGAGCTGGTCGATATACCCCCGGAACGCCGATTCGGTCTTCTGCGACTGGTAATCCATCACCACCTGAGCCTGCACCGAGTCGTACGGGGCTCCGCCGTAGCGCGAATCCTTGTTGGCCAGGTAGAAATTGCGCACATCGGCCGTATCGACCTTGATCTGCGGGAGCACTTCTTCCACCACGTACTTTTCCACCAGCATCTGGCGGTTGACTTCGCGCATCCGGCGCTTGATCTCCCGGTCGTTGCCATACCCTTCCCGCAGCGCCGCGTGATAGAGCAGCTCGGCGGATACATACTGATGCATGAAAGTGACTTTCGCCTCACGACTGCTCAGGTACTGCTCCCGCGCCTCGGCCGGGAGCATCTCGATCGCATCGTCGAGCTGCGACAACCACAACGGGGTTTCCCCGATCCGGGCGATTTCGACATCCTTCGCATCCTCCGGCTCGGCCGCAATCGACGTCATCTGCTGCAACTGCCGCCGGGCGTCAATCGTGTTGCCGGACCGCTCCAACGCCGTGACGAGATTCTTCGAGGCTTCCGGAACGTACTCGCCGCCGGGGTTGAGCGCTTTCGCTTTCACGTAGTACGCCGCCGCCTGTTCGTAGTCCTGTACGTTCTCGAAATACAGCCGCCCGATCAGGTAGCTGATACTCCCCCGAACGGCATCATCGATATCGTCATAGGCCAGGATCTTCTCGTACTCGGCAATGGCCGCGTCGTACAGGCCATTCTCCCGGAGCTCCGCCGCCAACTGCTTGTGGCGCTCGATGGCCTCTTCATGCTCCCCGCCGGAGCAGCCGATCACAAGGATGGCCAGAACCGCCGTTGTCCACACGCCGTAACGCATTATCAGAACCTCTTCTCCCGCGCCCGGAAGAAACTGATCAGCGGCTTTATATAGGGCCGGTCGGTTCGGATATTAATGAAGTCGAGATTGATCAGGCGGAATTCCCGCTGGAGGCGGTTGAGATCCTCATCCGCCCGGGCGGCAAACTCCCGGCGGAACTCGCCCGACCCGGTGTCGATCATGAACACCTCGCCCGTTTCCGTATCCTCCAGTTCGATCAGGCCGACATCCTCGAACTGGCTCTCGCGAGGATCGGTGATCTTCAGAGCGATCAGGTCGTGCCGGCGGTTGGCGATCTGGATTGGCTTCTGGAAGCCCTCGGAAAGGAAATCAGAGATTAGGAAGACCACCGACTTGCGGCGGATCACCCGGTTGAGGTACTCCAGCGCTCCCGCGATGTCGGTCCCGACCCCTTTCGGCTCAAAGAACAGGATTTCGCGGATCAGGCGCAGCACATGCCCGCGCCCCTTGCGCGGCGGCACGAACTTCTCAATCCGATCCGTGAAAATGATCAACCCGACCTTGTCGTTGTTCTTGATGGCCGAGAATGCCAGCAGCGCCCCGAGCTCGGCCGCGGTTTCACTCTTGAACCGTTCGCGTGTGCCGAATCGTCCCGAGGACGAGGCGTCCACGAGCAGCACCACCGACAGCTCACGCTCCTCGCGGAACTTCTTGATGTGCGGGTAGCCCGTTCGGGCCGTCACGTTCCAATCGATCAGCCGGATATCGTCGCCCGCCTCGTACTGGCGCACTTCCTCGAACTCCATCCCCTGCCCCTTAAACGTGGAATGGTACTCGCCCGAGAACAGGTCGTTCACCAGCCTCTTCGTGCGGATTTCTATCCGCCGGATCTTCTTGAGTATCTCTTTCGGCAGCATACGCGCCTGTCGGCTTACGGCACCTCGACCGCGTCGAAAATCTTCGAGACGATCGCATCCGGCGTGATCTCCTCGGCTTCCGCCTCATAAGTCAGGAGCACCCGGTGGCGCAGAACATCGTGGCCGATCGCCTTGATATCCTCCGGCGTGATGTACCCGCGCCCTTTGAGGAAGGCGTGGGCCTTGGCCGCGAGGTTCAGGTAGATCGTCGCGCGGGGCGAGGCCCCGTAGGCGATCAAATCCTTCAACTCGCCCAGACCGTACTTCTGCGGCTCACGGGTGGCGAAGATGATATTGCCGATGTAGTCCTTCACCTTGTCGTCGACATAGATCGACCGCACCACCTGCCGCGCCTTGAGAATATCCTGTGGGGAGATGACCTTCTCTACCTTGACGCCCACCGCACCGGTGTTGCGTTCCATGATTTCCCGCTCTTCGGCCGGTGTCGGATAGCCGATCTTGAGCATCAGCATGAACCGGTCGATCTGAGCTTCCGGCAGCGGGTACGTCCCCTCCTGCTCGATCGGGTTCTGCGTCGCCAGCACGAGGAATGGCTCTTCGAGCGGGAACGTCGTATCGCCGATCGTCACCTGCCGCTCCTGCATCGCCTCAAGCAGCGCCGACTGAACTTTCGCAGGGGCGCGGTTGATTTCGTCGGCAAGAATGATGTTGGCGAAAAGCGGCCCCTTCTTGACCGAGAACGTCGCCGTCTGCGGATTGTAAATCATCGTGCCGACCAAGTCGGCCGGAAGTAGGTCGGGCGTGAACTGCAGCCGCTGGAACTTGGCCTGAATCGCGCTGGCCAGCGTGTTCACCGAAAGCGTCTTGGCCAGCCCCGGTACCCCTTCAATGAGGATGTGCCCATTCGACAGAATCCCGATCAGCAGGCGCTCAACCAGGTATTTCTGGCCGACGATGACCGCCGACATCTGCTCGGTCAGCCGTCGCACGAACGCCGATTCCATCTCGACCCGGGATTGGATTTCCTGAATGTCGGTGTGCATCGAACCTCCGTTCAATCTATGTCCACTACGTTGTTTCCAGCATTTCGCGAATATCCGAGGCCCGGCGCAGGGTCTCACCGGGCGCGCCCGCTACCGGGCGGAACTTGTCCATTCGGGCCGTTACCACCCAGTCAGCCAGCTTGCTCCTGGCTCCGGCGGGAAGGTCGGTACCCATGATAGCCTCAACCAGCTTTTGATCGTCAAGTTCATCGGCACGGATATCAAACCGGGCCTGAAGGTAATCGGCCAGCACCCGGTAGACACCCGCTTGAAATCGCTTCAAATCCTCCCCGGCCTCTTTCCGCACGGATGCCAGTTCCTCGAGCGCCTTGTCTTTCGGCGTCTTTACGGGCACGGGAGGCACCGCGCGGCGGCGCTTCCGGATCATCACGCCCGCCGCGACCGCCCCGGCGACCAGCACCGTCCAGACGGCTACCCATACCCATACGAGCGGGGCACGGCGTTGTTCCGGAATCGGTGGGGGGGCCGCAATCGTTACCGACATCCCCTCGGTGACCACTTCGCCGGGAATGCTGTCGGGAGCCGTGAGGTAGCTGATCCTCACCGGCTCGATCCGGCCTTCGCCGGCCGCCAGTGGAAGGAGGGTGTAACGAAACGTCTTGTACGTAATCTCCCCCGCCCCGGATCCCTTCGAGGTCACGGACGACTCGAAGCGCCCTACCCGCAGCTTCTCGAATTGTGGATCAAGCGGTTGCGGGAAACGGTAGGCAAACTGCGACCCCGGCCACTGGAGGGTGATTTCAAATGTCGCGCTGTCGTCGAACGCCAACTGCGATTTGTCGAGAGACTGGGAAACCGATATGCCATCGGCCCGGACGATGACAGCGGCTGCGACTAACAGGAGCAGGCTCAGGAAAATCAATCTCATGATCTATCGATACTGCCGTAAATGTTTCGAAGGTCTCTCCGTCTCGAAGGTGAGTCGGACCGTTACCCGTCTTATACTGCCCGGCGGTCCGCCAGGTTTCACGCAAAGTTATGCAAATAGAAGAGCTACAACACCTAAGGCCATTCCGACCTTCAGCGCCGCAGAACCGATCGAAAGCATCTTCAAGGTCGGGTTTCCCCACACGAAAATCAGGATCGCCAGCACCGGCAGGTCCACCACGTAAACCGCGATGATCTTATAGTAGAGCCCGAACCACCCCTCGGCCACGGGCCAGATTGTCAGCAGCGTCAGCACCGCAAACAGCACCAGCGCAACCGTCATCGAGGCTCCGACGCCGAATGTCAGCGGCAGCGAGGACGACCCCACCACCCGGTCCCCCTCCATGTCGTGCGCATCCTTGACAATCTCCCGCACCAGGTGGAAAAAGACCGCAAAGACCGCCGGAATCAGCGGCCCCGGAAGAACCCACACAAGGATCGGATCGACCGCCATCCCTCCGACCAGAAACGTCATCCCCCCGAGAATCGCCACGACCACATTTCCGGCGACCGGGAGGTTCTTCAGGCCGAGGTTATAGGTCGCCAGGAGAAGCATGGCCACCGCAGTCGCGACGAGCATGTCGATATTGACAAACACCGCCAGCACGAGCGCCGCCGCCGCACTTCCCGAGGCAAGCGCTTTCGCGAACTGCTTCGAGAGCGCCCCGGTCACCAGCACCCGCTCCGGGTGGTTCATCCGGTCGGAGCGGATATCGAGCAGATCGTTCATGGCATTCCCCGCAGCGCACACGAGCATCGTGGACAGCGCGGCCAGGATCGGCTTGAGGTATGTCGGCTCGACCCAGGTCATATAGGCCCCGACCACCACCCCGGCCGCGGCTAATCCACAGTTGATCGCGCGCACGAGGCGCAGCGTATCCCACAATCGTTGCATGTCCCGATTGTAGGAAGTGCTGTTATGCGCGTCAACTTTTATATCTCGGAAGTAAACTGAATTGAGAGGCGTGCCTCGTCATACCCGAGATCCGGATTCCAGCCCAGCGACAACTTCACCCCCCGCCGCTGCGTCACGACCGCCAGCCCCAGCCCGTATCCAGTTTTGAACTCCTCGTCGGTCCTTGTGCCAACCACCGACGCTACCCGGTTGTTAAGGTAGGCCCCGTCCACAAACCCGAACAGGTAGCCTGAGCCGAAACGTACACGCGGTTCCACCGTGAGAAGCGCCGCGCGAACGACCGCAAACTGCTCGTTCCGGTACCCCCGGATCGTTCCCGGCCCACCGACCAGCACCAGTTCCGACAGTGGTGGAAGATCCTCCGCCGTCTCCAGCCCCTGATATCCCACGCCGACATGCCCTACCAACGCCCCGACCAGCGGTTGGAACACAGCGGCGTCAAACCGCGTTCGCGTCTCATTGAACGCCCTCGCCGTAACACGGGAGAGGGTATCCGCGCTGTACCGGCGATGGCTGTACGCTACCCTCGTCGCCGCGCGGAATCCCTCCCGTGGATTCAGGGGATCGGCCAGACGCTCCCACGACACCGAAAACCCTGCCTGGTAGGCGCGAAACGAGGCCTGATTCCCCGAGGGTTCCACGCCCCGGTAGCCAAGGTCCACGCCGGCCGTCAGATCCGGCTGAATCCGCGCTTCCCAGCCGCCGGTCACCGCGAATTCATAGAACGACTCGCGGTAATCCCGAGTCGCCACCTCGCCCCGCACCCGCCCCAACCCCAGCAGGAAGACCGGCTGGGCGTAGCCTACCTGCAGGACTTGCCGCCCCTCTTCCCGACGTTCCGACAGAATTCGCGCACTCCGACCGCCCCCGAGGAGATTACTGAACCGGGCATCGACATGCCACACCAATTCGTCTTCCCGGCTGTCCGGCACATAGCCGCCGCCGAGCTCGAACGCGAGCGGGTGGTCCTCCGCAAACGTCAACTCAAGGTCTGCCTCGGCGTACCCGGGCCGAGGGCGTACGGCCACAGGCGGCACAAACCGTACCAGCGGGATAGCCCCGGCTGCCCGTTCGATGCGTTCAAGGCCTTCGTCCGTCAGGCTGTCGCCGCTCGTAACCGACAGGTAGCGCTCAATAAAGGCCGCCCGGACTCTCCGAAGGCCAACATACCGGATACTCCCGACCCGGACCATCGGCCCGGGCGTCGACCTGACGTGAAGGGTGACCTCCTCACCGGAACGCACTATCTTCTCGAAACTTACGGTGGCGAAATAATGCCCG
Organism: Candidatus Zixiibacteriota bacterium; assembly: GCA_041742355.1. Taxonomy (GTDB): domain Bacteria; phylum Zixibacteria; class MSB-5A5; order GN15; family FEB-12; genus JAGNLV01. Next base: position 5,790 of record JBGSIV010000004.1, on the reverse strand, counting down.
GCGTTTTGCCGGTCGGCGACCAGTGAGTCCGTGATCCGTTCCACCAGCGCCCGCGTGAATGGCCCGGCGAACCCCACGACCGATGAATCTTCTTCGCCCGCCACGATCACCGATCTCAATGTAGCCTGGCTACCGGCGCTTACCACAACCCCGGAGCTGTCGACCGTGACGACAGCGTCCAGATACCCTTCCGCCAGAAGCACCGCCAGCAGTGAATCGGCCGGCACATTATCTCTCGCCGCCAGCCGCTCGATCTTGTCGGCATTCGCCGGCGGCAGCCCCTTAAAGACAACCGGTCGTCCGGCCGCTGTCCCGACGGTCAGCCCCAGTCCGATGAGTATGCAGATCAGCTTCGTCATCAGAACTCCGCCACCATTTCTCCGCGCGCAGTCACGCGTGCGGTACGATCGTCGGAGTGGCGACCGGACACGGTGAAGTTGACCCGGAAGTCCTTGCGCACCCCATAGCGTAGTTCCACCGACCACTCCGCACCGCGTCCACCCGTCCGATTGTCCGTCAGCGTGTATGAAGGTACCCCGGCTACACCGCCCAGTGTCTGCCGGTACAGATCGAGCGTTGACCGCAGTTCTCCTTTTCGCACGACCGCGAGGCGCATCCCCCCGCGCACCAGGTACTGCGTCGACTCCTCGCCGGTTTCTCCCGCAGCTTCCCGGTACCCCACCCCGGCGCTCAATTCGTGTGCCTGGATAAGGTGCCGTATGGTCAGATCGGTCTGCCATCCGTCGATAATGCCCGCACCGGAGTAGTACTCATCCCGTTCGGCGTCAAATACTCCAACCGCCTCCTCGAGGTGCGTGCTCCCGACCGCCTGCTTGAACGTCAGGGTTCCCTTCCGATCCCGGCGCTCCCGATTGCTCCCACCGATCGAGCGAATCTCGCGATTCTGGCTCGCTTCAATATTGATCGCGTGGGCGTTCCTGATCGGCACGATTCGCAGTTCCCCGGAGTACCGCGCCGCGTAAAACTGGTAGGGATCTCCCGGATCCGAGTAGAACGGCAGCGTCCACCAGACCGAACGCTGCCCTTCGGGCAACAGCTCCTCCTCGATGCGCGAACTGAATCGGAGGGCCGCCACTTTCCATTCTTTGCTGACCGAGAAGCTCTTCTCCCCGCGAGAGACCGCCGACCGATCCGACAGCACCTCTTCCACCTTGATGAAGTTGCCGTCCGGGTCGGGAATGTATTGGCCGTCCTCGTAGACGTAGTCCCCCTGCCCCGGCTCAACCTCGAGATAAGCTATCCCCCGAACGTTGCGCGTCTCCTCCGACAGCAGGTACGTTCCGTTCACCGACAGCCGCCGCTTCGTGTTCGAGTACTGGAGGTTCAGGCGCCCAAGGAACGAGGCCTCGTCCGCCCCCGGCTGATCGAGCCACTGGTAGGCCGCCATGGTCGAATAGCCGAGGTCTTTCCACCGCCGCACCGAGTGCAGCTCCAGCCGTGTCCGTTGCAACACCTCACTCCAGTCCCCTGCAAGAGAGTCTTCCACGTACCGCTCCACCCGCAGCTTCTCGGTCTGCTGTCCCGCTTCGGCATGGATACGCAGGGAGCGGGTCCCGCTCTCGATCCCGGCGTAGTCGTTGGTGCGGTCATCGTACTCCGCGCCGGTCGCCATCAGCCACTTCTCCGTCGGACGATAAGCTATCGCCCCGTCGGCAAGAATCGCCTCCCCATCGGTCAGCGTGTCGCCGCTGCGGACATCGGTGCGGATCGACTGCACTCCGGAGGATATCTCCATTTGCCTGTGCGGCCGCACCTGCAGGCGCACCCCGCTTCGCTGCGCCTCGGTGCCATCATCAAAGCGCAGCAGCCCTCCGCTCGGGGAAAGCGTCACCGCCCGGATCGGGCTCACCCTCATCGACCCCTCGTGCCACCACTCATCCGAAACGGGTGCGTACAGCGCCGGCAGATGAAACTTGCGGTTGAACTCGGGCTCATACAGGCGATCCCGGCTGCGAAAGGTCACTTCGCGGAACCGCGACCGCACATCGATTCCATCCCCGCGCTCCGGCTTCCCCCAACGCCGCGTGTAGTTCATGCCGTAGAGATCCCCCGCATTGTCGTCATCGTCCAGCTCGCTGAACAGGTTGGCGTCGACTTCGCTGTGACGGTACTCCAACCCGACCTCCCCGATCGTGCGATCCCGCCACTTCCCCCGCGCCACATACTGATCCGTTCGTTCCGGCGCCGCCAGCACGACCACCGGCAGGTAGTCCCCATTCGCCGGGCCGACATACTCAAACCGATTCGACCCCAGATTCCGATACTCCCCCATCCCGCCTCCCACATAGCTGAATGTGACCGCATAATCCCCGGCGTTGCTGCCGACATACTGGTACACCGAATCGGGCAGGCTGTCGGCCACGAGCAGGTAATCCCCGGACGTGTCGGCGCGCACACCCGACCGGTAGGTCAGATCCGGGCTGTCCCCGGCATCGGCCAGTATCGACCGATCACCCTCACTCAGATCTCCGGTGAGCGGTTCTCCCCGATCATCCCCCTCGCGCAGCCAGCCCGTTTCGAACACGAACGCCGAGTCCTCCAACGCAACTCCGCCGCCACCGGAGAACAACTCCTCGCGATAGTCAGTCGCCTGCGGCTCATAGTCGATCTCGATCCGTCGCCGCGAGTCGATAGGGTGGTTGACGGTAAACGTAATCGTTCCCGCGGGGTAGTCCATGGTATAGTCGTTGTTGCTCCCCCGCGTTATCTGACGGCCGTCGAGCCAGACCGTTTCCGACCCCGGTACAATCGGCTCCGACCGACTGCCGATCCGGTACGGCCCCTGCACGCCATCCTCGCCCGCCAGTCGCACGGTCTCGAACAGCCCTTTCGGCCGCGCGGCCGCCGCCTCGACATACCACGATGGATCGCGCACTCTCACCCACGCGCCGGCCATCCGCTTACTTCTCCCCTGGGTCAACGGCAGGCGGTTCTGTACCTCGATATCCCCGATCCGCGCGAGGAGGCGCGAGGATTCCAGCTCGAGATTGATCTTGTTCAGCTCGTTGAGACGGCTGTTCGCGGTGCCGTAGGCTGGATCGTATCCACGATCCGATACCGCCCCGCGAATCATCAGACCCGGCGTCAGTTCCCCGGACACCGTGAGATCGAGCGACTGGCTGAAATCCGAGGTTCCCGCCGACCGAGCGTTGAAGCGAAACGACTTTGCCCCCGACAGCGACAGATTCCCCATCGACTGCAACCCGCCGGTACGTCTCGCCGGCAATGGAGTTGCCGGCGTGGATCCAACCGACGGCACCACTTCCGGCAGCACCCGCCCACGAGTTGCCGCCAGCCACTTCGGCACCGGCTGGTATATGAGGACAAGCGTATCCGATGGTTGCGCGGTTACCCCCGAAAGATCAAACCCGCGTCGCACCGGGTCGAATCGGTAGGCCTGATCCCGTCCCAGCACCCGCCCGTTAAGCAGCAGCGAATCAGACTCCGCAAAGATCGCGCTCGCGTTGATAGGATGAAACGACGGGATGTCCCCCCCGGTGAATGTCACCCGCGTCGCGTGAACTGAACCTGAGATGAGCAGTACTGTGATGATTACGGCCGCGGACAGCTTCATCCCGGCATACCTCGCGGTGATTCCGCTACTCGGAACCACTCACCACCCGGCACACGAGCAGGCGGTTGTTTCCGGTGTCGGCAATCAGGAGGCGGTTGTCAGGGAGGAGCACGATATCAGAGGGCTCCCGGAGTGGCCGGTCGTTGCCGGGAAGATTCGGTCCGGCCAGGAAGAGGATGTTACCGTCGCGGTCGCAGAAAAACAACTGCCCGTTGCCGCCGTCGATCAGCCACGACGCATTCGGCAGCGGGATCGTCGCCATCGGGTACGCGAACGCGCTGTTGTCGAGCGTTCGGACCTCGTTGCCGTAATGGTCGTACACAATCACCCGCCCGTTTCCCGCATCGCACACGTGAAACCGCCCGGCCGCATCGACCCGAATCCCCTCGGGGGTATTCACCTGTCCTCCACGCGATCCGAACTCGCCGATGAAGCGGTCAAACTGGCCCGCCGTGGTGAACACGGCGATCCGGTTTCGCTGACGGTCGCCGACCCACATCTCTCCGTGCACATTTACACCAACCCCGCTCGGCTCGCCGAACATCAGCGGGTCGTCGACATCGTAGAAATCAGTCGCGTCCACGAACAGGAGATCGGAGTTGAACCGGCAAATCCGCTGGTTCCCCTCGTCGGCCACGAAGACATTAAGTTGGTTGTCGATACTGATGAACCCCGGGCGGCTCAAGAGCCCTTCGGCCGAGCCCGCTCCGCCGGCGTCGCGCACCGGAGTGAGATCCCGGCGGAATTTGATGAGGCGGTCATTCCCGCGATCAACGCAGTACACGGACCCTTCGGCATTGACCGCCAGGCCAAACGGGCTGGTCAGCGGCCGGCCGAGCACCGGGCCGGAAATCTCCTGTTCGACAATAACGCCGACCGGCACATCGATTGGCGCCGTTTCGGCCACATCGAACTTCGGCCCGCCGCAGCCGTTCAACAGGGTCGCGGCGAGCGTGAACATCAGACATCCCTGTCGCATGCTTCTCTCAAAATCCCGGGTACACCGTCAGCGTGAACTGGCGGGTCGAAGAAAACGGGTTGAAATCCAGATCATACTTCACCCCGCCGAACTCCCACTCCTCTGCCGTTCCCTGGTTGCTCCTGCGGGCATCAACGACTGCGTCGATCACCGCCACCACCCGGTTGAGCGTCATCACCCACAGCATGAAATCGGAGCGGCGGTAGGCTTCACGGCTGGCGTTTTTCAGGTTCCGGTACGTTTGCCGGTCTTCCTCGCTGGTCCAGTTCCAGTGATTCTCCGGCGTGTCCGCGAGGTAAGGGCGATCTTGATCGCCGACGCGGCCGGCCGAGTTAAATTCATCGATATCGTCGTAGAACCCGACCCAGTCCTGGAAGTCGTCACTCTTGCCGTCGAGCTGCGCGTTGGCATACGTATTGCCGAAGGCGATCATATCGTCTTCCTTCCATCCGCCGTAGAGCCGGAATGCCCCCCACGCCACCCATGACACGGCTTCGGCGGCGAAGAAGTACCGCGCCTTCACTCCCCGATCATTGTACATCTGTCCCAGCCCCGGCAGCAGTGCCGAGAGCGCGGCCGCTTTGAGCACGGATTTGCGCCCTGATGGACCGGATTTGAGGACGGTGCTGTCCTTCGGCGCTTCGGTCTGTTCGTCCGTTACCCAGTCATCGTCGGTCGCCGCCAGCACGATGGCGCGCCCCTGTCCCTGCAGGGATGTATGCAGCTCCGTCTGGATCGGCGTCGGCTGCAGGTCGACCGCGGCTACTCCGCAGGCTGTGACCAGCGTTAAGATCCCGGCTGTCGCAAGTATCCTCATTCTCATCGGTCCCCGCCTTAAAACGAGTAGGTCACGCGGACATACGGCGTGTCGTGTTTCTGGTGCATCGACTTCAGGGACGGCTTCACCTTCACGTTGGCCCAGAATGACTCTTTCCGGCTGCCCCATTCTTCACCGTCGTCATGCACTTTCTTATTGTTCTGCTTCGTCACAAAATACGCTTCCAGCGCGCTCACAACGTGGTTGCCGATCGCAAGCATCGCCATACGGGTGGCCCGGTCAAACGCGTTGTTCGCGTCGTTGCGCATCGTTTCATACTGCTGGCGGCGGCTTGAGATTGGTACGCCGCCGCCGATACTCTCGTTCACCCTCGGCGGCGCGTTGTCGGCGCTGATATTGCTCCAGTTGAGCGTATCCCCCGCCCACAGGAGTTCCGCA
>JBGSIV010000003.1:0-24453 GCA_041742355.1 Candidatus Zixiibacteriota bacterium | reverse complement strand
GGGCGATCTCGCCGGTGTCGCTAAGAGTGCGTTTCAGACCGAGCGACAGCAGGAGGAGGCGGGCAGCGCGAGTGAGCCGACCGGTCATCGCCATGACGCCGCCGAGGTTGTTGAGCGTGGATGCAACCTGGGCGGTGGCGTTGAGACGACGCTGGGTGCGCAGAGCGCGGCGGTACTGACGGAGCGCCTCGGTGCGGTTGCCGGCGATATAGTACATATTGCCGATGTTGTTATACGTGTGGGACAACTCCAGTTGATTCGACGTCGCCTCGTAGATTGCGAGCGCCTGCTCCAGGGCCGCAATCCCCTCGGTGAATCGCTGTTTCAACTTGAAGAGGTCGCCGATCGCATTGTAGGTCTTGCCGAGGAGAAGATCCGGAGTTCGCCCCTGGTACAGGTCAATCACCCGGCAATAAGCGGCATGGGCAGCGTCGATCTCTCCGGCGTTCTTGAGAATGTCCCCCTTCATTCGAATCAACTTGGCCACATCGAATTCGCGATGAATCAGCAGCGCGAAATCAAGGACGGTGTCTATCAGGGTGAGGGCCGGTCGGATCTGATGGTCCTTCTGCAGGAGCGTGGCGGCCTGGAAGCAGCAGCGTTCGGCACGGGTGAGGTCGCCGGCCTGAATCGACAGGCGGGTGGCGGCGATGTGATCCTCTCGCTTCTCCGCGACTGGAGCCTTGCTTGCGGAGATCTTGCGGATGGTGCCGGGTCGGAGCAGCGAGGGGAGCAACAGCAGCGTGGCGGTGTCGGTTGGACTGGGGGCGAAGTCAGGCGTTCCGAGGATTGCCGCTTTGACCAGAGCTTTGCGGTGCGCACGCGGGGAGTTGGCGAAAGAGTGCAGCGTGCGTCGGCGCAAGGGACACGGCCAGTAAGGGCGAGATTTGAAGCGGAAGCGGTTGCCGTCGTAGGCGAGGTTGCCACGGCGTGTGTTGGCCGAAAGCACGAGGCGGAGACCGACCGGATCGCGCAGAGAGATTGTCGACAGATAGTCGCGGTGGGGATCCCAGTCGACAGGAACAGCAGTCAGCATATCATCAAATGTCGCGCCGTGGGGGATCAGATGCACGGCGCTCAGCGCTTTGCGGAAGGGGTAGGTGGCGCCGAATTTCTCCAGTTCAAGACAGACTTGCCACGCGGTGGCGGTACGGTCCTCGGGGCGCTTAGCCAGGAGCCGAGAGACAAGGTCAGCGAGGGCAGAACCGGTTTCCGGGCGCACTTGGTCGATCGGCGCGGGATCGTCCTCGCGGCAGCGGCTGTTGATCACAGCCGGGTCGGTCTCGCCCTCGAGGAAGGGATGGACGCCGGTGAGCATGGTATAGGCGATGACGCCGAGGGCGAAGAGGTCGCTGCGATGGGTCGCAGTCTGGGTGGTGATGGTCTCTGGCGCCATGAAGCCGACGGTGCCGAGGCCGACGCGGAGGGCATCGGGTTCATCGGCGCGCTTGCCCAGCGAGAAATCAGATAGCTTGAGCCAGAAGAGGGCGGTATCCGGCAGGGACTCCCAGTTGGAAGGGAGGAAGAAATTCTGCGGTTTCAGGTCGCCGTGGACAAGACCGGCCGCGCGCAGGTACTCGAGATCGACCGCGAGAGCGCTGAGGAGGTTCAGGGCGCGCGGGAGGGAGTCGATGCGGCCAAGCGTATCGAGGGTCGGCCCGGCGCAGATTTCCATGGCGATAAACGGTGGTTCGACGGACGAGTGGAGAATGCGGACAAGGCCGGGGAAGCGGGAGGCGCCGATCAGGGCGCGTTCCCGTTCGACCAGGGCGGCGAACGGGATATCATCGACAGGCGAGGCATCGGCCAGCGGGAGCTTGAGGGCTACCTCGCGCCGGTCTCGATCGCTCCAGGCTCGCAGGACCTCGGCCGTGCCACCGCGGCCGAGGTACGCTGTGCGGCGGTACCCGGGCGGCAGGAGGGGGCTGGTCATTTTTTGTCGCTCTTGCGCTTCTCCGGTTGGAAGCGGGGGAGGATCACCTTGAACTCGGTGCCTTCGCCGGGGGTCGATTCGACGAGCAGGTCGCCGTTGTGGGCCTGCACGATCTTCCGGCAGTTGGACAGGCCGAGTCCGTGGCCGCCTTTCTTGGTCGTGAAGTGGAGCGTGAAGATCTTATTGCGCGTTTCGTCGGACATGCCCGTGCCGTTGTCGGCGACGGAGACGAGGATGCGTTCACGTTCCTGTTCGTAGGCGGCGCGGATAGTGATCTCGCGCTTGAAGTCGGTACCGCGGTTTTCGCGGACGACCCGTTCCTCGATAGCGTCGGCGGCGTTGTTGAGCAGGTTCATGAGGACCTGCTGGATCTGGCCGACGTCCATCTCGAGGTTGGGGATGCGGGGATCGAGGTCGATGGTGAAGTGGGTTCGTTTGAAGCGGGGCTGGACCCGCAGCGAGAAGAGAAGATCCTCGATCAGGTGTTTGACGTCGTAGCTGATGAACTCTGATTCCGGTTTGGAGAAGTCCATCAGGCTGTCGACGAAGCGTTTGATCTTGAAGACGTTCTCGGTGATCGCCTTGGCGTTGAACTTGACCTTGTCGTACTTTTCGCGATCGATATTGAGGGCCATAAGTTCGGCGTTGTTGGAGGCGATAGCGAGGTAGTTGTTCAGTTCGTGGGCGATAGAGGCGGCCATTTCCCCCTTGGCGACCAGTTTTTCCGAGAGGATCACGTACTTCTCCATGATGACTTTCTCGGTGATGTCCTCGACCGCCATGATGACGCCATCCTTGCCGTGGGGCAGTTGCGAGATGGGGGAGATCTTGGTGGAGAGGGCTTTCTCGAGGTAGCCGGTGTTGTGGAAGTAGCGTGAGTCGGAGAAGTCTTCCTGGGTGGCCAGGGCGGTGCCGATCATGTGCTGCCACCGGGGGACTTCGCTTTCCTGGAGCAGGTCCAGGAAGCGGGTGGGCGCGGGGCCTTCGCCAACGAGGGCGATTTTCTCGCGGTTGAAGTCGAAGATCTCGAGGGCGGCGGCGTTGATCGTGGTGATACGGCCGTCGGCATCGAGCACGACCGTGCCCATCGGGGCTTTGGCGATGACCGACTCGTTGTAGCGCTGGAGGTTCAGGAGGCGGTCGTAGATGTTGGCGTTGTGCAGCGCGTTGGACACGAGCTGGGCATAGAGCTCGAAGAGGTACAGGTCGGACTTGAGGAACATGCGGCTTTCGCTGGAATTGTCCAGGTAGATGACGCCGACGACCTTCTCTTTGACTTTGAGGGGAACGCACATGATGGAGCGCAGGTGGAGTTCGACGACCGAGCGCTGGTTGGCGTAGCGTTCGTCGGACAGGGCGTCGGAGGTGTAGATCGACTTGCCCGTGTCGGCGACTTTGGAGGTGACGGAGTTGGAGACTTTGAAGTCTTCGTCCATCATCTGTTCTTTGCAGAGGTTGTAGGCGGTGCGGACCTGGAGCTGGTTGTTCTCATCGAGGAGCATGATGAGTCCGCGCTCGGCCTGCATGAGTTCGATAGCTTTGCGCATGACTATCTGCAGGACATCGTCGGCGACGAGCGACGAGTTGATGGCCATGGAGACTTCGAGCAGCGCTTTGAGGTCATCGACGCTCCGCGTCGACTGCGGAGTCTCGGACTCCAGGCGTGGGTTTGCCTCGGCGACTTCGTCGAGGGTAGCCTCGATTGCCGCGAGGACATCGAGTGGTTCCACGGGCGCGGCGGCTCCCCCCAGCGTTTGCTTGGCGTCTGCGTCGGAGTAATTCATATTCGCCGTTTTTCCTTCCGGGCCTGGTTCATGCGCGTACGTTTTTCCAACCAAAGTTATGTCTGTTTATATATCGGTAATTCAGGCAGGGGATTAACCCCAAGACTGGGGGTCAGATACCGGCAGGAGAGAAGAATACCACGCGGGTGGTCAATGGGGCCGTGGGGTGATTTCGGCGAGCCGGAAGGTGCGCGACGTAGTCTTCCACTGGTCACGGCCGTAGCCGGTCAAACGGAGGAATTCGCGGAAAAGGAGCCGGATGGCGGATGGGTTGTCAGACTGGTTGTCGGCCGCGAGGTTGATGCCGGTCAACGAGATACGGGAGATGTCGAGGCTGAGGCGGTAGTTCCGGCCGATAGGGAGGGAATCAATCGGGCAGATGGGAATGAGGATAGAATCGGCGAGGTATGTCAGCAGATCATCGGGCAACTGAAAGAGGTGGTCGGGCTGGGTAGTGTCGGGGAGTGTCAGGCGATAGCTCCGGGCGGGCAGGTTGTAGGAGACGAGAAACTCACGGGAGGCGGTGGCGACGGGGGTTGATCCCCAGAGCTTCCGGGGGTGGCTGAGGGCGAGGTCGATCCGGCAGGCGAACCCGATGCCGTCGGAGAGGGCCTGCAGTTCGGGGTCGCCGAAATATCGCGCGAGGTTGAGCCAGGCGGTGAGGGAGTCGTGGTGGCGGATGAGATCGTACTCGACATTGTCGGGGGGATCCTGGGCATACACCGGAAGGCATATAAGGAGGGCGGCCAGCACCAGGAGGGCCGGCCGCCGGGGATCTCTGGGCGCGAAGAGCCTCATCAGAAGTCGTAGTTGAACCGGACGAGGAAGCGCGGGTCGGCGTCCTCCGAGCGGTCGAGCCGTTTGGCGAGGCTGATGCGAATATCGTTGCCGATCATGACAGCGGCGCCGATGGAGTTCTTGACGTCGATATCGCTGTCGAGCCGGGTTTCGTTGGCGATCTGGCCGACATCCCAGAACACGGAGGCGGCGAGATCGGTTTTGGGAAATTCGAAGCGGTACTCGGCGTTGGCGAACCAGAAGCGGGTGCCGAAATACTCCTTGAATTTGTAGCCCTCGACCGTGCCGAGGCCGCCGAAGCCGAAGCGCTTGTAGAGCGGCAGGTAGCCGTCGGAGTTGCCGAACGCGGCGCGCAGGAGGACGCACGCGTGTTCGTGCAGCGGCTGGTGGCGCCGGACCTGGATCAGGTAGCGCCGGTAGTCGAAGTCGGAGCTGAAGTCGGGGTGGGACCACTCGAGATCCGCGGTGATGCGCCAGCCGGGATAGGCAAACGGTTCTTCCTCGTTGCGGGTATCGTAGTCGGCCGAGAAGTTGAGGCTGCCGTTGGTGGAGGTGTCGATCTCGGCGATGTTGGCGTCGCGGAGCGGTTCGGGAATGAAGCTGTAGTTGCGGCGGAACAGATCGTCGCCGCCGATCAGGGACCAGAGCTGGCGGTAGGCGCGGCGCCAGTTGGTTTCTTCATAGCGGTAAGCCGCGGTCAGGCGCAGGTTGGCCAGGGGGCGGCTGTTGAGCCACAGCGTGGCGCCTTCGGCCTCCCAGTAATCCTTATAGTCCTCGGTGACAAGGAGGGTGAAGATCGAATTCTCGTCATCGGTGATGATCCAGTCGTCCTCGGAGGCAAGACGGCGGTAGTACGATCCTCCAAGGGCGAGCGGAATGGTGCGGTAAAGGGGTTGTTCGACCCCGAGTTCCAGACGCCAGCGGGAGGATGCAAAGGCGTAGCCGGCGTTCACCCAGGCCGACGGGAGGACCGAGTCGGGGTCCTGAAACTTGAGGCCGAGGTAGGGCGTGGCGCCGTCGACGCGGTTGTAAACGAAGCGGGTTGTGAGGTCAAAGTTCTCCTCGCGGTAGAACCGGGGACGACGGTGGCCGAAGTATTCGGAGCCGGAGAAGAGCTCGCCGTAAACGGAGGCGCCATCGGAGAGCTCGATCCGGCCGGTGACCGAAGCGAGGTCGCCGCGGGCGGTGGCGCCGGGGCCGATGTAGATGTCGCCGAAGAGCGAAATGACGTCCTTGTTGACCTCGCCATATACTTCGACCTTGCCCGCGACGGACATGACAAGACCGCGGATAAACTGCTTGCTCTCGATCGTGATGGGATCGTCAAAGGTGATTTCGTTGCCGCGGCGGAGCCGTCCGAGGCGATCCATGTCGCCGCGGATGGTGAGGAAGTTGACCACCACGGTGTCGGCGTTGTCGTCGATACGGGTGTCGGCGATGAGGGTGTAGGGAATGGTGTAGCCCTCGGGGAACTGCTGATCCTGGTAGTGGAGGCCCTCGTCATCGAACCAGACCCGTCCGCGCTCGACGATGACTTTCTCGGGGTTGATCTTGACATCGTCGTGGCCGGCGACGGCGGTGTATGCGGTGCTGTCGATCCACAGGGTGACGGCCACGTCATTCCGGGTGAAGGCGACCGTGAAGAGGGGTTCCATCGGCGTGGTGGTCGACTGGTATTCCTTATAGGGTGTCGGTTGGTCGGTCTGGGCGAGGGGGGCGGCGGTCAGCGCCGCGAGCATGATGGTCAGGATCAGGATCAATCTGCGCATACATTCCTCCGTTTTCTCGCCGCATAAAACAAATTCTGTGCCACAATATCAAGCTGTTAATTCACATTCGATTGTACGGCAGGAAGGGCGGTCGGTGTGGCCGAATCACACAGGGGTGCACAGAAGTTGGGCGGCTTCGCGGTGGACAAGGACGTCTGCCGCCCACGGTGCCCCAGGGTCACACGCTTTTCGCAATGACAGGACGCGCTCTCAGAGATGACAAGATATCGAAGTATCAGCGGAGGCCGAGATCTTTGATGCGGCGCGACAAATTGGCGCGATCAGTCTGCAGGAGGCGGGCGGCGGCGGAAATGTTTCCGTCGCATTGGGCGAGGGCGGCGCGGATGATCTCTCGTTCGCAGGCAACGAGGCGTTCGGCGAGGGATTGTGAGGAATCTGTGGCAGCGTGCGGCTGGGGAGCGACATCAGTCGGTTCAATGGTGCGTCCGGCGCACAGGATGGTGAGGCGTTCGATCGTGTTCTTGAGCTGGCGGATGTTGCCGGGGTAGTCCAGGGAAACGAGCGCCGCAAGAGCCGCCGGGGAGATATTCGTGCGACCCGACGGATCAAAGCGGCGGAGGAACTCGCCGACGAGCAGGGGGATATCGTCGCGCCGTTCCCGCAGCGGGGGGAGTTCGATGGTGAACACACTGAGGCGGTAGTAGAGATCCTCGCGGAATCTTCCCTGGGCGCAGAGGTCGGGGAGGTTACGGTTGCTGGCGGCGACAATGCGGACATCGACGGTGGTACAATCGACCGAACCGAGGCGTTCGAGCTCGCCGGTTTCAAGGACACGCAGGAGTTTGGCCTGGCACTCGAGCGGGAGGTCACCGACTTCATCGAGGAAGAGGGTGCCGTGGTCGGCGAGCGCGAACTTGCCGGGATAGTCTTTCACCGCGCCGGTGAAGGCGCCTTTCATGTGGCCGAAGAGCTCCGATTCAAAGAGCGTGGCGGGGATGCCGGGGCAGTTGACTTTGACGAACGGCATGTGACGGCGGTTGGAGGCGAGGTAGAGCCGAGTCGCGGCGAGCTCCTTGCCCGTGCCGTTTTCGCCGGTGAAGAGAACCGTGACATCGGTGGCGGCGGCCTGGTCGATGGTGTGCAGGAGGCGTTTGGTTGCGGCCGATTCGCCGATGATGGGGGAGGTGCGCTCGATTTCGTCGAGCAGGAGCGCGCGCTGGCGCTCCGCGGCCGAGAGCAGGAGAGCGGAGCGTACGGCGGTGAGGAGCTTCTCGGGAGGCACCGGTTTCTCCAGGTAGTCGAGGGCGCCAAGTTTGACCGCCTCGAGGGCGATGCCGATATCGGACTGGCCGGAGATTACCAGCACCGCGGCGGTGGTGGAGTCGCGGTGAAGGCGGCGGAGGAATTCGATACCGGGGGTGCCGGGAAGGTTGAGGTCGAGCAGGATCAGATCGAAACGGGCGGTCGGGAGTATTTTCTCCGCGCTGTCGGCTGACGGAGCGCAGGCCGTCTGGTAGCCTTCGCCGGAGAGGAGCGAGGAGAAAGCGCGGGTGATGCTCGGCTCGTCATCGATGATGAGAATACGCTCAGGCATCGGCTGCTCCCTTATCGAGAGGCAGGCGGATAGTAATGGTGGTGCCGGCCTTTTTCGACGAGGCCGTCATGATCGAGCCTCGATGCTCCGCGACTGCCTGGTGGACAATCGTCATGCCGAGCCCGGTGCCGTGCGGCTTGGTAGAGAAGTACGCGATCGGGAGGGAGTCGATCATGTGGTCGGTCATGCCTTCGCCTTCGTCGGCCACCTCGATGAAAGCAGAGGAATAGTCGGTGTAAAGCCGGAGCGAGATGCGTTTGCCGGGCGGGGTGGCGTCGACGGAGTTCTGCAGCAGGTTGTGGATCGCTTCACGGAAGTAGGTGATATCCAGCCGGACCATGACCGGATGCACGGGCGTCTCGGTGCAGAATTCATAGGGGGCCATCTTCTCGCGGTACAGTTCGATGATTGAGGAGATCACGGCCGTTAGATCGTGCCGCTCGAGTTTGGCTTCGGGCATTTTGGCCAGATTGGAGAATCGTTGGGCCAGGTCGGTGAGGTGACGGACTTCCTCGGTGACCGCCTCGAGGGGCTCGGCGACGGAATCATACGCGGGCGTGCCAGTCAGTTTCTGCCGGATCTGGTAGAGGGAGACGGCGATGGGCTGGAGGGGGTTCTTCAGTTCATGAGCGAAGCGGCGGGCGACTTCGCGCCACGCGGCGATGCGTTCGGTTTGTACGAGTCGAGCGGTGGTCGACTGGAGTTGCCCGGTCATGCGGTTGAAGTTCTCGATGAGGTTGCGGATCTCGCCGACACCCTGCGGGGGAACGGTCTGGCCGTATTCACCGGCGGCGATGCGACCGGTGGCCTCGCTTAGCTGGGTCAGGGGTTGCGAGAGATGCCGGGCGAGGCGCCGTGAGAGCGCATAGGCGAGGCCAAGCGCGACGAGCGCGACGACGCCGAAGACGAGGGCGAGAAAGACCGCATAGCGGGTGCGCAGTCCCTTTTCCGTCGCGGCGGCGGCGTGCGTTTGCTGATAAGCCATGAGGATATGCGAGAGCCCGGGTGTATGGGCGATTCCGCCGACGAAAAGGCTGTCGCCCCGGGAATAGCCGGCGAACTGGTAGAGGCGGTCTCCGACCGTGACGCCGCCCGAGTGGCGGTTGGCGTCGATGCAGCGGACCAGCTGGCTTTGGACGCCCGCGAGGGAATCCGGCGGGAAAGACGAGTAGCGCAGCGAGTCGCCGACGAAGACCAACAGGAAATCGAGGTTGGGAGGCAGGATGGTGTCGATCTGCACGGCGAGCGTGGCGACCGTGGCGCTGTCGAGCCGGGCACTGTAGTAATCGTTGAGGGCGGGGACGATATCGCGGGTGGCGTCTGTATCATTCAGGCCGGGTTGAACGGCGAGGTAGTAGCCGAGGAGAATCAGCAGTAGTGACGGAATCAGGGCGAAGAGCAGAAAGAGCCGGAAGAGGCGTGATCCGAAGGGGGACTCCATGGGTCACCTCCGCCGGATACGCTGTTGGTAATCGGCGAGGGCCTGGTGGTGCGACTCGAACGCGATGGAATCGGGGAGATTGTCGAAGGCGAAGTAGCGGACCTCTTCGGCGTCGTCGCCGGGGTTGAGTTCACCTCCAGTGCGTTCGGCGAGATACAGCAGGAGGATGGCGTTGACGCGGGGGTCATCGGTTCCGGAGTAGACTTCGAAGAAGCCGTTCAGTCTGACCTCGAGCCCGGTCTCTTCACGGACCTCGCGGATGGCGGTGTCGGTGGGGTGTTCGCCCCACTCCATGAATCCGGCGGGGAAACACCACCAGCCGATTTTGGGCGGATGGGCGCGTTTGACGAGGAGGACGGCGTCGTCCTCGACAATGATGCAGCCGGCGGCGGGGATGGGGTTCTGGTAGAAGATGAAATTGCAGTCGGTGTTGTCACAGGCCATGCGCGTGACGCCGTCGACATGCCGAGGGGAGAGGCGGTTGCCGCAGCGGGGGCAGAAGGTGTACCCGCAGAAGGCGTTTTTCAGGTCCATCAATCGGTCGGGATCGAAATCACGATACTTGTCGTTCATGGGAATCCGCCGTGGCCTCCGCTTTCAGGTGCGTGTTACACTTCATCGTAATAATGGTTGTATCATCGCGCGGCGGGAAAGTTGCATCGTGGGTGCGGACATCGTCGAGAATCGCCTGCATGATGGTGGCGGCATCTTTGCCGCGGTGGGTCTGGACAAACCGGCGAATGCGCTCCTCGCCGTACTCCTTGCCGTCGTCGTCCATGGCTTCCGAGAGCCCGTCGGTGAACAGGAACAGGACGTCGTCGGGGCCGACCTTGATCGTGGCCGACTTGTAGGGCATGCCGGCGAAGGCGCCGATGATCGGACCGCCTTCATCGAGGAGTTCGATCGAACTGTCGGCGCGGACGAGGACAGGGTAGTTGTGGCCGGCGTTGCAGTACTCGAAATCGCCGCTGCGAGTGTCGAGCTCGCCGTAGAAGAGAGTCACGTACTTCTCCGATGAGGTCGCGGCGACGACCTGGTTGTTCAGGTGGGTCATGATGTCGCCGATGAGGTTGCCGTTGTTGACCTCGCTGCGGATGATGGCCTGGATCTGCGTGATCATAAGGGCGGCGGGCATACCCTTGCCGGAGGCGTCGGCGATAACCAGGCCGATGCGGTGATCTTCCTTCTGAATGAAGTCGTAGAAGTCGCCTCCGACAGTGCGCGAGGGGGTGGAGTGAACAGCGATCTCGCAGAGGGCGAGGCTCGGCGGTTGAGCGGGGAGCAGGTCGAGCTGAATCTGCCGCGCGAGGCTGACTTCCTCCTCGAGGCGCATGCGTTCGAGGGAGTCGGCATAGAGGCGGGCGTTGGTCAGCGCTGTGACCATCTGGTTGGATAACACGCCGAGGAGATTAATATCATCGGACGAATACCGATAGCCGGCGACCTTGTCGGTCAGAGCTAAAAAGCCGAGCATGTGCTTGGCGTCTTTCATCGGCAGGACGAGTTTGACCTGCCGTTCCTGCAGGAGGGCGGCGACCTGGGAACCCTGGAGATAGTCGCCGAGGGTCTGCAGGAGGGTGGGGGTTTCCAGCAGGTTGATGCCGCGCAGGAGGAGGTCGTCACGGTCGAGGATGATGCGGCGGGGCTGATCCTGGCTGCGGGCAAGGGTGTACTCGCCGACCTCGTCGTCGTAGAGGACGAAGTAGACGCGCTCGACGAGGAGCGCGGTTTTGAGCGTATCTTCGATAATCTGCCGGAGTTTCATCGGCTCGAACAGCGAAATGACCTGTCGGGAAAACCGTTCGATGATGTTCCGGTGATCGGTGCGGGTGCGAATGAAGAGGGAGCGAATGACGTTGTCGATCGCGTTGTTGACCGGCTGGAAGAGGAGCAGGATCACGATGATGAAGGCGTAGCTCACGACCTGGGCCTGCGCGCCGAACACGGGGGTCAGGAACGACCGGGATTCCACGACCAGCAGGATATACAGCCCGACCAGGAGGCCGGAGGTGATGGTGTAGACGAAGGACTGGCGGAAGCGCACCTGGACATCGAGGAACTGGTAGCGGATGGTGGCGTAGCTGAGGAAGGCGCAGCCGAGGAGCGCGCCGGCGATCATGAGGATGCTCTGGAGCTCGGGAGTGAAGACTCTCGCCCAGAGGAGGCCGCCGAGGAACGCGATCGCCCACGGGGCCAGCCCGATCCGGATGCCGCGGAAGAGGACGCGGGTCTGGGTGAGCAGGCGCGGATTGGTGACCATGCGCCGCCCGACCTCGAGGAAATAGATCGCGACCACGATATAGATGAGGTTCAGGAAGCCGAAGATCTGCTCGTCGTAGGTGCGGATAGCGCCGATCGACATGAGGATAAACGAGAAGAGCTTGGCGATCGGCGTGAGGATGATGCTGACGAAGCCTCGGTCGCCGGGTTCGATCTGGAGCAGGCTCAGGAAATTGACAAGCTGGTTATAGAAGAGCACGAGCGCCAGGTGGAGGAAAGTCGGGACGAAAATGACATACTTTAGGCGGTCGTGGCGGAACTCGCGCAGGCGGTCTTCGGGGAAGATCCACGAGAAAAGCAGGAGGAGGGGGAAGAAGAACTCCCACGAATGGCGCAGGTGGTAGAGGGTGGATTCCTCGAAGCCGAGCGAGCTGTCGGGCGAGAGGCGGACAATGGCGGCGAGGGCCATGAAGAGGGGCCCGAGGCCGGCGAAAAAGAGCATGGCGCTGGTGACCCGATTGAGGCGGTTGGCGATATTGTCGCGCACGACGGTGATCGCCAGGAAGACGAGGAATCCGCCTGTCAGGAGGTAGAGGACTATTTGCACCAGTTCGAAGTTCATGCCCCTCACCGGGAGTGCTCAGGTGGCGATCAGTTGATGGTCTTGGTGATCGTGATGGCGGTGCCGCCGACGCTGACCTCGATGTCGACGGAATCCATGAGGGAGCGGACGATGAAGATGCCGCGTCCGACTTCCTTCAGGAGGTTTTCGTCGTCGAGCGGGTTGGCGATCCGCGCGGGGTCGAAACCGGTGCCGGGGTCGCACACGGTAATGCGGGCTTTGCCGTTGGTCTGGGCGATTTCGACCGAAATTTCCTTTTCGGCGTTCATCTTGCTGCCGTGCACGATGGCGTTGTTCACCAGTTCCGAGACGGAAATGGCGATGTCGGCGATGACAGACTCGTCGGTACCCCATCCGCGGAGGATACCTTCGACGAATTCATCGACGGTCGGCAGGAAGTCGTGGCTGGAGGGGACGGTGATCCGGTTCCCCACGATGACAGGTCGTTTCATGGCGGTAGTGTCTCCAAAAAAAGCAGGCAGGACCGGGATCAGGCCTGCCTGCCGTGAATTCGCATACGCGCTGGACGGCGGTACTCCCGGCTACTTGAATGCCTTAATGGCCTCGTCGACGCTGTCGTGGGCGTCGAAAACGGTCACCAGTTTGGTTATGGTCAAGAGCGACTGAATCTTGTCGGTCACATTCGCCAGCTTCAGTTCCCCGCCGTGGTTGCGCAGGGTGGTGTAGCTGGAGATGAGAATGCCCAGTCCGGTGGAATTCATCCAGTCGACCTGGGCGAGGTCGATAACGACCTTGCGCTTACCGTGTTCGATAACGTCGTGGAGCTTGTCGTGGAGCAGGCTGGCGTCGGGACCGCCCATGATTTTTCCTTTAGGCTCAAGGATGACCACGCCGTCCTGCTCGCGGTCGGTCATTTTCATACTGGTTAGCCTCCGGTCCGGTTATGTGTCTGTACGCAAAAGTCGGTGTGTGGTTTCCGCCGGGCGGGGTTTCCGGGCGGCGGAAATCTGTCTAACTGGTTAATGAGTCGAAATTTCGGGGGGGTGTCAAGGGGGATTTCTGGGGGGGCAGCGGGTGCGGGGGATCAGCAGACGGGGGAAAGGCCGGCGCGGAAGAGGAAGGCGACCAGGTAGGTGACATCAGCAATGTCGATTGACGAGGCGCCGCCTCCCGAGCCGTTCAGGTCAGAGGAGGCGAGGGATGCCGGGGCCGGGCCACCGCGGAAGAGGAAACCAATAAGGTAGGTGAGGTCGGCGATGTTGGGGTCGAGATGGCCTGAGCTGTCGATGTCGCCGCAACGGCAGGCGAGAGTCACATTGCCGATGAGGGCGCGGCCGTTGATTTCGGGAAGGAGCGGGGAGTCGGCCATCACGGAGCGGGCAGTCTCGGGGAGGTTGCAGAAGCGGGGATCCTGATCATAGATGTTGCCGGTGGCGTCGGGGGGAAGCCTGAAATAGGAGAAGTTCTGCCCATTATCCCAAAAGAGGTTGTCGTTCAAATCGACATCGACAGTCCAGAGTTCGTCCGAAATTCCGGACTGATTTCCGATGAACACGTTTCGCTCAACGACAAAGCCCCGAGTGATGTAGGCGTATATGCCGTCATGATTATAGGCAAAGATGTTGCCGACGATGGTCGCTCCCGAGGCATCCTGACAATGGATGCCCGCCCAGCCGGCGGATAGAAATAGCGAACTCGAAATAGTCTGATGGACAGAGTCCTCAAGCGCGATGGTGCTTTGCTGAAAGATGCACGAGTCGATGAGGCCATTTCCAGAGGGGAGGGCGTCGTACACCGCGGATCCGATGAAGCGGCAGTTGATGATGTCGATGCTCGCACCGGCGCCGTATTCCACGCTGGAGTTGGAGAGGGTGAGATCGCGGAGAGTGATTGTCTCTTCGCTTGGGGTCGTGCTGTTAGTGACGAGAATGAAGGGAGCACCGCCGAGGTCCAGAGTGGACGAATCGTGACCGGAAGCAGAGCTGATTGTGAGGCAGCGGTTGTCGAGAACGAGGTTCTGGAAGCCGGGACCGGAGTAGGTGCCGGGGGCGAGGAGGATGGTGTCGCAGGAGTTCGCGGCGGCGATGGCATCGGCGAGCGTAGGATAGGGGTCGGGTACGTGGAGTGTACCGGCGGTGGCCAGGGTCGAAGAGAGAATAAGGATCAAGATGGACACGGTCGTTCGCATATCGTATTCCCCGCTGATGGAGCCTGTCGAAAGATACTAGAAGAGGGGGGGGGGGGTGGCAAGGTGAAATGTGATATGTGATATGTGATATGTAATGGAATTGGTCGGTCCTTGATTTTCGCGGCGTCAGTGAAGACCAGTGTCGGGTCCGGGTCGCCCACAGCTCGCTGTGCGCTTTCCGACCTTTGGCGCCAATCCCATGACCGTACATTCGGCTCCAAACGATCTCTTGTCACGCCCGGTACCCATCGCTAACCCCATCCCACTCATCGTCTTTCAGCGGTCCTCCCCGGACCGCCATACGTACGTGATTATTGTCCAAATTCGACTGCGAATTGATGGAGATTGTCCAGACCCCCCGTAATGAAAGAGACAGAGTGTAAGGTCAGGCGAAGGTCGGACATAAATGAGGCGGGAGTCTGGGGACTCCCGCCCTACTATTCGCATTCGAGGATCCCACAGCAAGCTGTGGGCGACCCGACAGTGGGCGACGCGACTGTGGGCGACCCGGCTGTGGGCGACCCGACTGTGGGCGACCCGATCATCTCTGTGCCGTCAGCCGACCTTCTTCGCCTTCTGAGTCTGCGCGATAGGCTGGTACTCCAGCGCTTTGGTCGGGCAGAAACGGGCGCAGGCGGGATCGCCGCCGCACAGATCGCACTTGACCACCTGATTATGGCCGGAGTCGAGGATCGCACAGCCGAACGGACAGGCGGCGACACAGGCCATGCACTTGACGCACTTCTCCTGGTTGAGCTCGATCGCGCCGGTGACCTCGTTGCGGCGCAGGGCGTCGACAAGGCAGGATTTCACGCACGCGGGGTCATCGCACTGGAGGCAGGTGACGGTCACCCAGAGCTTGTCATAGCCGCCGTCGAGCATGAAGATCCGCGAGCGGCCGGGTTTGCCGTCGACTGTGTGGGTGAACGAGCAGGCCAGTTCGCAGGTGCGGCAGCCGATGCAGAGGTTCGGTTTGACAACGAGTCGGGAGTTCATCGGGTTACCTCCTCGCGGTTCCAGTTGGCGATACGGCCCATGGTCCCGGCCAGCTCCTTGCGGTGGCAATCATCGCAGACGTCGAAGTATTCGCGCGGGATATTGCGGTTCGCGGACAGGTTCTCGGCGAATTCTTTCGTGATGACCGCTTTGCCGCAGCGGGTGCAGGTGATCATATCGAACGCCTTGCCCCAGATCTCCCGATGAGCGCCGGCCTGCGTGAACTTGATGAAGTTGGTCGGGCAGACCTGAGCACAGGCGAGGCAGCCGACACACGCCGGCGGCGGCTGATCCAGGGGCGGCGCGACTTTCTTGCCATGGCCGCGGCCGACAGTCGAGATCGCGGCGAAGCCCATCGTGTCGCACACCCGGGTGCACAGCGCGCACAGGATGCAGTCGTCGGCATCGGGAAGCTCTTCGTATGACGTCTTATTGACGCCGTACTGGGCGGCCATTTCCTGAATGAGCGGCGTATTGGGATGACGTGCAAGCTGGAGATCGAGCAGCGTCTTGCGCAGATCGATCACCGGCTGGGAGTGGGTGAAGACAATCAGGCCCGCCTCGACCGGGTAGAGGCAGCTCGTGACGTAGTTCTTCCACCCCTTCCAATCGTCCTTGGTAATCTCGACCGTGCAGAGTCGGCAGGCGCCGAAGGCCTCGACCGCCTTGTGAGCGCAGGTAGCGGGGATCTCGATGCCCTCGCGGCGGATGACATCGAGGAGCATTTCCCCTTTCTCGGCCCGGACGACTCGCCCGTTAATCGTTATGTTGACTGTGGCCATGGTTATGAGACCTCCACGGCGTGCCGACGGCAGACGGCCATACAGGCGCCGCATTTGGTACAGATATCCTGATTGATGGTGTGGACCTTCCCCTTGCGCCCGGTGATCGCGTTGACCGCGCAGGCGAAGATACAGGCCATGCAGCCGTCGCACTTCTCGGGGATGATGTCGTAGCGGATGAGCGCGGTGCAGACGCCGGCGGGGCACTTGTGGTCCTTGATGTGCGCGAGGTACTCATCGCGGAAATAGCGGATGGTGCTCACGAACGGGTTGGGGCCGGACTTGCCGAGGCCGCAGAGCGAACCCATGATGATGACGTCGGAGAGCTTCTCCATCTTCACGATGTCATCCTCGGTGCCGAGGCCGTCGGAGATCTTCTGGGCCAGGGCGTGCAACTGGTAGAGGCCCTCGCGGCAGGGCGTGCACTTGCCGCAGGATTCGTCGACGAGGAACTTGAGGAAGTACTTGGCGACATCGACGACACACGTGCGGTCGTCCATGATGATCATGCCGCCGGAGCCCATCATCGAGTACGCGTCGGTAAGCGTGTCGAAGTCGACCGGCAGGTCGAGCTTGTCATCAGGGAGGCAACCGCCGGAGGGGCCGCCGGTCTGGACCGCTTTGAAGGGGCGATCGTCCTGGATCCCGCCGCCGATATCGTAGATGATCTCGCGCAGTGTCGTGCCCATCGGGACTTCGATCAGGCCGGTGTTGCGGACTTTGCCGACGAGCGAGAAGGCCTTGGTGCCGGTGCTCTTCGGAGTGCCGATTTTGGCGAACCACTCGCCACCCTTGTCGATAATGACCGGGATGTTGGCATACGACTCGACGTTGTTCAGCACAGTCGGGTGGTCGTGGAGGCCCTTGAGCACCGAGCGGACATACTTGGCGCGCGGTTCGCCGACCTCGCCGGCGATCGATTTCATTAAAGCCGAGGATTCGCCGCAGACGAACGCTCCGGCGCCTCGGTTGACCTTGATTTCGAAGGAGAATTCGGTGCCGAGGATCTTCTCGCCGATGAGACCGTAGTCGGTGGCCTGCTTGATCGCGAGCTGGAGGTTCTGGACCGCGAGCGGATATTCCTCGCGCACGTAGATGTAGCCGTTTCTGGCGCCGACCGCGAAAGCGCAGATGATCATGCCTTCGATGACCGAGTGCGGGTCGCCCTCCATGATGGAGCGATCCATGAACGCGCCGGGATCGCCCTCGTCGCCGTTGCAGACGACATAGTGCGGCCAGTCATCGGCCTTGGCGCACGATTCCCACTTCTTGCCCGCGGGGAAACCGGCGCCGCCGCGTCCGCGGAGGCCGGAGGTTTTGACCTCGGATATGACGCTATCGGGCGTCATCGAGGTGAGCACCTTGGCCATCGACTGGTAGCCGCCGTGCATGATGTAATCGTCGATCGAGTACTGGTCGATCTTGCCGAGGTTCCGCAGGGCGATGCGCGTCTGCTTCGAGTAAAAGTCGATGTCGTGGTAGGTCCGTTTGCGTTCGCCGGTGCGGTGATCGGTGTAGAGGAGACCGTCAATCACGTAGTCGTGGCGCAGGGATTCCTCGATGATGGTCTCGACATCGGCCGGTTTCACGTGCGTGT
Source organism: Candidatus Zixiibacteriota bacterium (assembly GCA_041742355.1). GTDB lineage: Bacteria > Zixibacteria > MSB-5A5 > GN15 > FEB-12 > JAGNLV01. The sequence continues at coordinate 6,807 of JBGSIV010000003.1, read as the reverse complement.
AGAAAATGCCTTCCGGTTCGATGACGACGAGGGGGCCCTGTTCGCAGAAACCGTGGCAGCCGGTTTCCTTGAGGATTTCGACACTGATACCCTTGATGTGTTTCTTCTTGAGGGTGTTGCGGAACTCGGTCACGAGTTTGCCGGCGCCGTTCGCCAGACACCCGGGGCCGCAGCAGACCATGAGCTTCTTGGTGGTCTGCTTGTCTTTGGCGAGCAGATCTTTCCGCAGGGCGGCCAGTTGTTTGGGAGACTCGATACGCATGGCGTCAGGCCTCCTCTTTCTCGTGTTTGCGGCGGGTGAAGCGTTTGGCGTCGGAGACCTTGCAGTTGCCGTGGTATTCCTCGTTGATGATCACGACCGGGGCCAGCGCGCAGGCGCCGACACAGTTGACGACTTCAATCGTGAACTGCATGTCCTTGGTAGTCTGCCCCGCCTTGATATTGAGGCGCGTCTCGAGCTGTTCGAGGAGCTGTTTGGCGCCGCGGATGTGGCAGGTGGTGCCCATGCAGACGCGGATAATTTTCTCGCCGCGCGGGGAAAGGCAGAAGGCGTTGTAGAAAGTCGACACGGAGAAGACTTTAGACAGCGGGACATCGAGCGCCTCGGCCGTCGCGGTCAGCGCCTCGCACGGGAGAAAGTTGAACTCCTTCTGGATATCCTGCAGCACGGCGATCAGCGACCCCGGCTCCTGAGGATACCGTCCGATGATTTCGGGGATTTTCGTGAGGTCGTGTTTCATACGGTATCCTTCTGGCGGATCATGCCCTGGGACAGCTTGTAGCCCTCGTCGAGGAGGCGCAGGTTGATATCGAGGAGGCTGGCTTTCGAGGCAAGCTTCTCCTTGACGACCTTGCGGAGCGTCTCGATTGATACGACGCCGCTGGCGCCGACGAAAGCTCCGAGAACGATAATGTTGGTCGATTTCGGGGAGCCGGCCATGATGGCCATTTCGTTGGCGGGGACATACAGCTGAGAGACATCGGAGCGGGTGCTGGAGACATCGATGAGGGAGCTGTTCACTACCAGCAGGCCGCCCGGTTTGATCTTCGGTTCGAATTTGTCGAATGAGGGGCGGTTGAAGGCGCACACGCACCGCGGGTTAGTCACGATAGGACTGCCGATACGCAGATCGGAGACGACCACAGTGCAGTAGGCGGTGCCGCCGCGCATTTCGGGCCCGTAGGAGGGGATCCACGCGACGTGTTTGCCCTCTTTGATGCCGGTGTACGCGAGCAACTGGCCGGCGGTCATGATACCCTGGCCGCCGAAGCCCGCGAACATGACTTCATACTGGTGCATCACCGCACCTCCCCGGCTGTCTCCGGCGTGCGGAACCGCTTGAGCGGGTAGAACGGCACCATGTTGTCCTCCAGCCAGTGGATGGAATCATCGGGCGTTTTCCCCCAGTTGGTGGGGCAGGTGGAGAGGACTTCGACCAGGGAGAAGCACAGGCCCTTGACCTGGTACTCGAAGGCCCGTCGTATGGCCTGTTTGGCCCGGATGACGTGGCGCGGGGTGTGCACAGCGACGCGCTCGATATAGAGCGGGGTCGCCAGTGTCGACAGCAGTTCGGATACCCGGATCGGGTAACCGGCTGTGGCCACATCGCGCCCGTGCGGCGACGTGGTGCTCACCTGCCCCGGCAAAGTGGTCGGGGCCATCTGGCCGCCCGTCATGCCGTAAATGGCGTTGTTGACAAAGATGGTCGTGAACTTCTCGCCCCGGTTGGCGGCGTGGATGATCTCAGCCATGCCGATTGATGCGAGGTCGCCGTCCCCCTGGTACGTGAAGACAATCATGTCGGGGCGGAGGCGCTTGAAGCCGGTGGCCAGCGCGGGGGCGCGGCCGTGGGCGGCCTCGAGGAAGTCGCAGTTGAAGTAGTTGTAGGCCAGGACCGAACAGCCGACCGGAGCGACGCCGACCGTGCGTTCCCGCACGCCCAGTTCGTCGATTGATTCGGCGACGAGGCGGTGGATGATGCCGTGGGTGCAGCCGGGGCAGTAGTGGGTTACGGTCTCCTGGAGCGCAACGGGGCGTTCGAATATCGATGTTATCGCATTAGCCATGAGATCCTCACCTCTTCTTGCGGGCCGTCGCTTTTTTGGCGGCGGCCGTGCGGCCGGCAGCCGGCGCGGCTTTGGGTTCGGAGCAGCCGAGCATGGTCATGATCTTGGCCCGCACTTCCTCGGGGGCCGGGACGATGCCGCCGGTGCGGCCGAAGAAGTCGATCGGCTTCTTGCCAAGAATGGCGAGCTGCACATCTTCGAGCATTTGGGCGGTCGACATCTCGACCGTGAGCACCTGCTCGATGTTCTTTTTGGTCGCCTCGGCGTGAATCTGCTCGGTCGGGAACGGGTACAGCGAGATAGGCCGCAGGAGGCCGACCGAGATCCCCTCGGCTTCGAGTTCGTCGATCACGGTCTGGCAGATGCGGGCCATCGTGCCGTAGGAGACTATCAGGATCCGGTTCTTGTCGTTGACTTTGTAAAGCTCGTGGCGGACTTCATCGCGGCGCCAGACCTTGTACATGTCGTCGAGCTCCCAGGAGTTCTTCTCGAGCTTCTCGGGATCGAGGAAGAGGGATTTGAGAATCCGCGGCTTGCGGTCTTTGGAGCCGGTGGCGGCCCATTCCGTCTTGTCGGGCAGAGGCTCTTCCTCGTATTTCTCGGGGAATTCGACCGGCTCCATCATCTGGCCGATCATGCCGTCGCCGATGAGCATGACAGGGGCGCGGTACTTGTCGGCGAGGTGGAAAGCGAGCATCATGAGGTCGACCGCTTCCTGCACCGACGAAGGGGCGAGGACGAGGACGCGGTAGTCGCCGTGGCCGCCGCCTTTGACGGACTGGAAGTAGTCGGACTGGGCGGGGAGAATGCCGCCGAGGCCGGGGCCGCCGCGCATGATGTTGACGATGACGGCGGGGAGGTGGGCGCCGGCCATGTAGGAGATAGCCTCCTGCATGAGCGAGATGCCCGGCGACGACGAGGTCGTAAAGACGCGTTTGCCGGTCGAGGCGGCGCCGAAAATCATGTAGCCGACGGCCACTTCGCTTTCGCCCTGGAGGAAAACGCCGCCCACTTCGGGCATCCGCTTGGCCATGTACTCGGCCACTTCCGACTGCGGCGTGATCGGGTAGCAGAAGTAGCCTTCGGCGCCGGCGCGGATCGCGGCCTCGGCGATCGCTTCGTTACCTTTCATCAGTATCTTTGCCATGACGTATCCTGCTCCGATCGCTTAGTAGTCAACGAGTGCGAAGGTGGTTCCGTGGGCGAGCACGGCAATAGCGGCATCCGGGCACGTAATGGCGCAGAGCCGGCAGCCGATGCAGCGCGAGGGATCGTGGAGGCGTGCGTAGAAGTACCCCCGGACAGTGATGTCATCCGACATCGAGATGATCTTCTGGGGGCAGGCATGCACGCACAGGGCGCACCCTTTGCAGTGGTTCTTATCTATGCGTATTCCTGGCATACACGGTATCCTTTTACGGTGCGACTGAGCCGGGGCTGTCGTTGGGGCGTTCCCAGGGTTTGAGGAGCAGGCGGCTCAGGGTGAGCACCGGGACATCTATATCCTTACTACTTATATGCGACAGTTGTTCTTCCAGAGCGGCGATAAAGACGATCGGCAGGCCGGTATCGCCTGAGAGCGCTCGGGCGAGGCGCAGGCCGTCGAGCACCGTTTCCGGGGTGGTGTGCTCCAGCAGGTGGGTGTTGGAGATGATCCCGGTGAAACGGAGTCCGGCGGCCGACTCGATCTTGGCCATGAGCGATTTGCAGGCGGGCACGTTCGCGGTGAACGGCCGGTTGGCGTTGAGCACGAGCAGGAGTTCGTGGTCATCGGCCGGGAAAGCGTCATGGAGCGAGCCCAGAACGCGGGCGCCGACATCGTCGCCGCCGACATCCAGAATCAGGGTGCCGTCGAACTGCTCCAGGGCGCCGCGGACGCCGGGCAGGATGATCGGCAGGTCGGCAAAGGTGTGGCTGTCGGTGGGATGGATCGGCTTGATGCCGAGGGCGATGAGGCGGCCGGTCGCTTCGCGGGAACGGAAGTACGGGTTGACGATGTCAAGGTCGGCGATCGCAACCGGGCGGCCGGAGGTCCGGGCCAGGTAGCGGGCCAGATTGACCGATACCTCGGATTTGCCGCTGCCGTATCCGCCGACAATAGTGAGGATGCGTTTGGCAAACGTCGGCGACTGGAATTTCTGTGTCGGACTGGCCATCAGCACCGCGGTGTACCTTCAGGTGGTTTTCCTGGCCGGCCGACGGCGGGGTGCGCCCGGTAAATCCCCACTTTATCGACCTTAAAACGCCATGTGTGTCTATCTTTAGGAAAATATCGTCATTGACCCCGGCCAAGTCAAGTCGATTTGTGAAAACAATAACTTGGAATAGGGTTTGACACTCGTTTCTGTCGGGAATATATTAGCCCACCATAAACATTTAGGTCCCATTTGGCTGCCCCGGGGTAGCTTACCTACTGGATGAGAATTATGCACTTCTTTGGCCGGGCGCTGGTAAGTTTGTTGGCCTTCGCGGTCGTTTTTTCGGCCGCGTGCTCCAAGGACGAAAAGCCCGAGCAACCCTCCGGCGAGGCGGGCGTCCGGATCGGGGGCCGGGACACGGCGATGACCGTGGAGCGGCCGAAAGAGCCCTATAAGGGTTGGACGACCTACACCTTCCGCAACATTCGGGTGCACTACCCGCCGGATCATCCGCGGGCGGATTATGTCTATGACATGGTCAAGAACCTGGAAGCGCTGCTTCGGCGGGATGCCCAGTTCTTCGGGATCCCGGTGCCGCAGGACGCCGCGCCGGTGCCGGTGTACTTCTATACCGGTGTGGGACACGGGAATTCGGTGACCGGGACGATCTACCCGCACGTCGACAGCGTAATCCACCTCTGGTTGCCGGGCTCATACGGGCCGCTGGCCGCAGGATACATGCTCCAGCGCTGGGTGCCGGGGGAGCCGAAGCACAAGTTTCTCAAGCACGGGGTGATGAAGCTGCTCGATTTCTCGGGGAAAAACTACCACGAGTGGACGGTGGGGCTTATCCAGACAGACAAGTTTGTGCCACTGCGGGAGCTCGGGATTGACACCGCCTTCACCATCGACACCGACCCGGACCGGGCGGCTGAAGCTGCGTCGTTCGTCGACTTTGTCGTCTTCACCCGGGGGATTGAGACGCTCCGGATGCTCTATACGTCGGTGGAGCCGTTTGAGACGGCGGTACAGGGGGTTTTCGGAGTGCCGGTGGATAGCCTTGAGACGCAGTGGCTGGGGCTGACGCGCCAGGTGGTGAGCCCGGAAAGTGAAGCGGATAGTTTGTAGTTCGTGGGCTAGATAAGGAATGTGTCAGGCGGGGGCGCCTGACACCACAGGCAGGGAATGTGTCGGGTGGGGACACCTGACACCACGCGGAGGGCGGAGATAAGCCCCGCCCCTGCGCGGCACATGTGGACATGTGCCGCGCACAGCACGCTCGGACACACAGAGTGGTCCATGGCACAGAGACACCCACCATGAATGGTGGGCCACCGGAGGAATTGGAACGTGTCAGGCGGGGGCGCCTGACACCACGATGCAATCAGGCGCAGACGGTAGATAGGAGAGGTTGAGATGGCTGAGGAGACCTGGAACACGGCGATCACGGATATCGGGCCGGGGAAAATACGGGTGCGGGGATATGGGATCACGGATATCATGGAGAAGCTGTCGTACGCCGAGACGGTGTACCTGATTCTCAAAGGGGAACTCCCGACCAAGGCGGAGGCGGCGCTGATGAATGCCATCCTGGTGTCCTCCGTCGATCACGGCGCGTCGCCGCCGTCGGTGCTGGGGACGCGGACAGTCGTGTCGGGGGGGAACTCGCTCAATGCGGCGATCGCCGGCGGGGTGCTGGTGATCGGGGATACACACGGCGGGGCGATCGAGCAGTCGGCGAAGATCCTGCAGGAGTGGGCGAAGAAGCCGGGAGCGGTCGAGGCGCTGGCGGCCGAGCTGGTCGACTGGCTCGGGACGAGCAAGAAGCGGATGCCGGGATTCGGACATCGGCTGCACAATGTCGACCCCAGGACGGGGAAGCTCTTTGAGATCGCGGAACGTCACGGCTACAAGGGGCGGCATATCGACCTGTGCAAGGCGGTCGAGCAGGCCCTGCACGAGAAGACGGGGAAGGCGCTGCCGATCAATGTGGATGGGGCGATTGCGGCGGTGATCTCGGATATGGGATTTGACTGGCGGCTGGGGAAGGGGTTCTTCATCATCTCGCGGGTGCCGGGGTTGCTGGCGCATGCGTACGAGGAGATGACGCGGGAGAAGCCGATGCGGAGGCTCGGCCCGCCACCGTCGACCTATGATGGGCCGCCGGAGCGGGAGATTCCGTAAGTTATTGCTGTGCTATAGGTTATGTGTTGTCGCCCGGGGTGGAGAGCCGCGGGCGATGGCGTATTGGGTTGGTTTTGGCGCCGCTCGGGGTCGCGCTAGACCCTGCGGAAGGGGGGCAATTGGGTTCGTTTGAGCAATTTCGGGGTTGGCCGGGATGTCGGGTTTCTCGGGGCTGACGCCCCTCGGAACACCGACCTACCATTGGGTTCGTTTTGGTTAATTTCAGCATACCGATGTCCTGGGCTTGACTGGGCCCCGGGCCAAGCCCGGGGTGACAGAAGGGGGAATTGGGTTCGTTTGCGCAATTTCGGGTTGGCCGGGATGTCGGGTTTCTCGGGGCTTGCGCCCCTCGGAACACCGACCGACCGTTGGGTTCGTTTTGCAAAATCCCGGGCATTGAATCATCTCCTTCCTGGGC
>JBGSIV010000002.1:0-5183 GCA_041742355.1 Candidatus Zixiibacteriota bacterium | reverse complement strand
TTCTCCCCTACCGTCTGATCGAGGCAGCGCACCTCGGAAGCCTCGGTGACCTCCCGGACTTTGTGCAGGTCGCTCAGATCGTAGGTACGGGGGAGTTCGATCTCGCCGATGCGGACGACATGGGAAGCGAATTCGACGCCGAAGTGTTCGAGCACCTGTCGGGCCAGGGCGCCCACCGCCGTGCGGGCGGCGGTTTCGCGGGCGGAAGCCCGTTCGAGCACGTTGCGCAGGTCCTTATGGTTCCACTTCACCCCCCCCGGCAGGTCGGCGTGACCGGGGCGCGGGCGGCGCGTGTCGCGGGCCAATTTCTCTTCGCGCAGGTGCAGGTCATCGGGAATCGGGTCGGTCGGGTGCATGATGCGCGCCCAGTTCTCCCAGTCGCGATTGCGGATCACCAGGGTGATCGGCCCCCCCATGGTGAATCCGGCGCGAACGCCCGAGACGATCTCAGCGGTGTCCCGCTCGATCTTCATGCGGCCGCCGCGGCCGTAGCCTTTCTGGCGGCGGGCGAGCTGAAAGTTGAGCCGGTCGAGATCGACCGGGAAACCGGCAGGGAGGCCGTCGATAATCGCGGTCAGCTGGGGACCATGCGATTCGCCCGATGTCAGGTAGGTCAGCATGGTAGAAAAGTACGATGCGGAAGACGCCAGGTCAACGTTGGAGTTTGATCTTGCCGCCGGGCGCGCTGATCGCGGTGGTGATGTCGGCGGCCTGCTCCATGGTGAGGAGGCGTTTCGCGATGCGGTCGTCGATATTGAGCGCTTCCGACATGCTGTAGAATTCGTTCTTGTCGATCGGGGAGATTTCCTTCATTTCCTCGAGAACAGCCACGATCTTCTTCACCGACTTGTCGATCACGTCGAGGTTGGTCGGCAGCTTGGCGGTCAGAATATCCGGTGAGCCCTTGGCGTGCTGCATGCGCAACAGCTGGGAGCGCCCGTAGATCGCCATCACGGCGTTATTGAGATAGTGCGACAGGGTCGCCATGGCGACGTTCTTGGATTCCTCCGCCCCTTTGGCGCGTTCCTCCTCGAGAAGCTTGTGGGTCAGTTCCTGGCGCTCCTTGAAGAGATTCTCGATCGTCAGGTAGGATTTCCAGATCTCCTGGTTGGCCTTGACCAGCATCTCCTCGACATCGCCGATATCGACGACGAGGAATTCGGCGGTGGCGATGGTAGCCGACAGGAGCGAGGAGGAAATTTCGTCGACCTTTGGTTTGCTGATGCCGAGAACTTCGGAGACCCGGTTGATGTCGTCCAGGCGCCGCTCGATACTCGGCTCGTAGCCGGAGAAGTGGTCGTTGTTCAGGAGGACCGCGAGGCGGACGATATTGGGCAGTTTTTCTTCGGGGCTGAGCCTGTCAGCCTGGTGGTGTTTGCGGATCGCCGCGGCCACATACTCCGGCAGCCGCCAGGTCTCCGCAAGGTAGCCGCCGACTTCGGCATGATTGATGCCGAACACCTGTTCTTCAGCCTCAACGAGCGAGCAATTCTTGACTGCACGGGTGACGACTTTGCGATACTCGCGCGGGCAGTGGTGCACGAGGAACAGGATCCCGATATCCTGCAGCAGACCGGCGATGAACGCTTCTTCGGGATTGCGGTAGCCGATGGCTTTGGCGGTCTGCTCGGCGGCCGCGGCGATAGCCAGTTCGTACTGGAAAAAGGCGCGGGAATCCACGCCCGAATCGGCGGCCACTTTTTCCGGATGGAAGATCGAGGTCGACAGCGCCATGCACTTGACGGTTGTGACGCCGAGCATGGAGACAGCCTGGTTGACCGTCTTAATTTCCGAGCCCCGGTGGTAGTACGGCGAGTTGACCAAGCGAAGTACGCGGCTGGTCAGATTCGGGTCCTTCAGAATGACTTTCCCGAGGGAATCCGGGGAGAAATCCTCCTTGCCCACCTCCTCGAGCACCTTGGACAACGTCTGAGGCAAGGATAACAGCTTGTCGTTTCGGCGAATCAGGTCAATAATGGCGATGCGGTCCATGGATGTATCCTCTCCAGCTATACTCAGATTATCGGTCTGCCGGAGAGGGAATTAACAGGGCAGATGGAGCAGAGCTTCCGAAAGGTGGACCTAAACGACCGGGGCGCCGACCGCCGTTCGAATGATATCCGTAAGCTGTTCAATCCTAAAGGGTTTATAGAGCACCTCGATGATCCCGGCAGCCTCCAGCTGGGCCGGATCGGTGGTCACTTCCCACCCGGTCACCAGCACGATCGGGGTTTTGGGCTGCAGCTTGCGGATCTCTGCCGCCGCCTCAATCCCGGACATCCCGGGCATGGCCAGGTCGGTCAGGACGATGGAGAAGCGGTGTTTCCGGGCCAGATCGATTCCCTCGGGGCCGGAAGACGCCGTCATAACCTCGTAACCCATCGATTGACTCATGGCCGAGATAAGGTCGAGAATGACCGTCTGGTCGTCGATAGCGAGGATTCGGACTTTCTCTCTCTGCTCCGGCCGGGTTGCCCCCTGGGGCACGGCCGCCGGGAAACGGAACGACAGGAATGAGGGCGGCTGAGTCAGCCGGTCAAAAGCATAGGCGACATCGGTGTCGGCCAGGTAACGCAGGTAGGTATCCGAGGGACGCTGCCTGAGCATGGCGTCGGGATCCTGATACTCGCCGAACCCGGCCACCGGTTCGACCGGGGGGAAATTACGCCGGTGGCGCGACATATCGAGGTAGAGGAAAGTCCCCTGCTGGTAGACAGTCGTGGTGAGTACGTCGTCGTCAGCGGCCGTGGCGCCGAAGCGGTTGAGCATTTCCTCAATGAAGCCGACCATCTTCTCCTCGGGCACCGACACTGCATGATCGGCCTCGAAGATTGTGGTGATTTCGCGGGCGCGGCCGCCGGCGAGGTACAGGTCATCGGCGACATGCAGCCGCCGGAGCACGCCCTGGAGGATCGATCCCAGCGAGCGCTCCTCGACCACGCTCAGGGTGCCCGGTCTGGCCGGAGCGGCCATTTTTCCGAGAGAGTCCTTGAGGAAGCGCGAAGCGAGTTCGGCCTCGGAGATGATACTGCGCAGGTGCTGCTCGATATCGCCGGAGAGGTCGGTGCGCGAGAAGGCCAGTTCGGCGTTGCCGATGACGGCGGAGAGGTGGTTGTTGATCTCGTTGACAAGGCGGCCGAGCTGATCCTGGTCGACGCCGCCGGCGGCAGCCTGCGTCCGCACCATCCTTCGCCCCTGCTCGGCAACCGTCAGGCGCATCGAGTAAAGCGTGGAGGCCAGAGTCAGCAGGCGCTCCCACTCGCCGCGTTCGGATTCGGGAATATCGTACAGCAGGAACACGGCAACCGCGGCCACGCGATCGAGCCGCATGATCGGGCACACCGCGAGCATCCCGGGAGTGCCGCGTTCGCCGAGAAGCGCGTGAAACCGTTCGCGCGAACCGGATTCGAATCCCTCGAGAGCGCGGGTGACCGCCGAGCGACCGGCGACAAACTTGCCTTCGGCACGGTTGGCAACCTCGCCGATGATCCCTTCGCCGGGAAGCAGCACGAAATCATCGAGGCTCCCCGTCGGGACATCGCCGGCGCCGACAGCGGTGAATTCGCCGCTGGCGCTGCGCTGAAAGACCACCGCGACCGTCTCAGGCGGCAGCGCGGCCCCCATGTGCCGCGGGAAGAAGTCGGGCTGGCTGTCAAGCTCGACATCGACATCAAACCGGAGCAGACGCAGAATGGTCTCGAATCCTTTGCGGCGGGTCAGATCGAGGCGGTCGGTATCCGCCTGCTGGAGAATGACACGGGCCACGCCGGTCAGGAGGTCGAGGACTTTGAGGTCGAAATCATCGACGCGGAACGCGCCGTCCTCGCGCCGCAGCAGCATGGCGCTCCCGGCGCGGCCGGACAACGGGATGATGAGGCTCGAGGCGGCGATGAACGACCGGCCGTCATCGTTCGTGGCTTCCTGATTCACGACAATCGGCTTGTTGCGGTCCAGAGCGTCGACAAGGGCGGTGCGGTAGCTTTCGGACAAATCCCCCAGCGGCTCCGAACCGCCGAAGAACTGCAGCGATCCCGCCACCATGCCGAACAGGTGGGCCGAGCGGCTGCCGGCGAGACCCGTGACCGCTCGGCAGAAGGCCGCGACACTGTCCCGGGAACCGTAAGCGCCGGTGGCGGCTTTCAGCCGGGCGGCGAGGGCGTCGCGCTGCTCGGCCACTTCTTCGGCCGTCTTCCCGGCATGGGACAGTTCCCGCTCGAGCCGGGCCGACTTGATCTTCTCTGCCAGCCACTCCCCGACCGGCTGCAGGTAGCGGACTTCCCCTCGGCTGAAGTGGTGCTCCGGTTCGGCCAGCAGCAGGACGCCGCCGATCTTCTCCATTCCGGAGACCAGCGGCAGCACGAGGGCCGAGCGGAACCGCGAGGGGCGCTCCTTCCCGGAGCGCTCGATAAAGTTGAACGCCGAAGCCAGCATCGGTTCGCCGAGATCGATGCTCTGGCTGACGATATTGCGCTGGAGCGGGAAATATTCCAGCAGGGCGGTTTCTTCTCGGGTGAGCCCGACCGACGCGGTCAGGACAAACTGGCGCTGTTTCCGGTTCAGCAGGAAGACCGCGCCGGCGGTTTCGGGGAGGTGCGACACGACCTCCTTGATCGACATGTTGAGCAGATCGATGAGCTGGTAATTCCCGCGGGCATCACGCTGCAGGTCGTCGAGGATCGAGAGCTTCTGATCGCGCACCTCGATGTCTTCGCGGCGCATCTGCCACCAATCGGCATACAGCGCCAGACCGGCCGTTGCGAGCGCGGCGCCGAGCAGCACCACCATGAAATGGGCTAGCCTGAGCCACGGGTAAGCGGGCACTATGAACCAGTTGGCGTAAGCGCCGGTGCCGGTAATCCCCTGCCAGACGGCCGCGACAACGAGGATGATCCCGCCGATCAGGAAAAGCCAGCGACCGCCGGCATCGGCATCGACAAACAGCCGCAGGCGAATCACGAGGAAGATCACCGCAAGAGCGGTGATGACGGGCAGCAGGATATTGACCAGCGTGGTAAGCATCAGTTCTCCGTGACCAGGTCACCGTGGAGGGTAAACGCGTCGGCCGCGTTGATTCGAACGTTTATGATCTCCCCCGCCTTCGTGTCCGAAGACCGGAAGAGGACAGTCTTGTTGCCATCGGTACGGGCGCGCAGAACGGTGGCGTCGCGCCGCGAGGCGCCCTC
>JBGSIV010000001.1:0-25631 GCA_041742355.1 Candidatus Zixiibacteriota bacterium | reverse complement strand
CACCGTACGCTCCACAACACCGACAAAACCTTTTTGACCCATACTCTGAGACTCCTCAGACTTATCCCTCAAAACTCCAAGAGTAAGAACTCATTACAGGGAAATCATCAACACATTTTGAGCATTATGCCCGCAATGACTAGTCATAGACTTTTTCAACACTCCCCAAGCGGTGGGGCACCTGATTCAGGAGGGGATGCGGTCAACGCACGACGTTCCGAGAGGTTCAGCATGAGACTCCGATGCGTTGCTCTGGCGGCAGTGGTGCTCTTACTCGCGGCAGAGGGATCAACGGGCCGCACGGCGCCAACCGGAGCGGCCCAGGCACAAACCGACTCAATTCCAATCGTCTGGGCCCGCCACACGGCTGGCCGGCTCGGGCTCGCGATATCAAACCGAGGGGACTTCGGATACAGGGCTTTCGCCCCCCCCGTCTGGGAATACATCACCGGAGAGCTGATCATGCACGCCGCAGAGTTTCCGCTCGGCTCCGGCCGAGACTGCCTGCATGGAGCCGGCATCTCCGTTGGCGGGATTATCGGCGGCGATACTCTGGTAACCACGACCTGGGGCACCGGAGTCTGGGAAATGCAACCGATCCCGGTGAACGGAGCCTGGTTTGATTACTGCCGAGCTATCGACCCGCCCAGCGAATGCCGGAGTACAATGGTGTCGGATGAGGATTTCCGGGTGGCTTTCACGGATACGGCCATAACCGACGACATCAACTGGTATGATTACCTTGACCGGCGACCCCACAAACCGCTCCATATCGAAATCACCGAGGAGACGTATGTCTGGTCGTACCGGTACGCCGCGGAGATCGTCTTCTTCCACCTCGAACTACGCAATATCGGGCAGCAGCCGATCAGGAATGCGTATGTCGGGATCACGGTGAATACAGGCCACATCAGCGGCACCGAGGATTCGGTCGGTTTCGGCAATGTGGTCGGCTACCTGCAGGAGGCCCCCAGCGGCTCGCCGTGCGATCTGCTCGACACGGTGAACCTCGCCTGGGCGGCCAACCGCGACGGCTATCCGGTCAATGGCGGATGGGCAGCGACATCGCCACGCGACATCATGGGAATACGCTTCCTGGAGTCGGCCATACAGCCGAGGTATTACTCGTTCAACTGGTGGGCCTGGGAGTACTACGAGTGGTGGGACTACGGCCCGATGCGGCAGGACAACTACCGCAACCTCCGCACGGGGCAAGGATACACCGGCTGGCCGGGGGGAGACCGCAACGAGTACTATGTCATGAGCAAAGGCGAGATTGATTTTGATTCCCCCTTCACCGGCGTTATGCCTGACCACAGCGGCTGGCTGCTGCCGCCGCCGGACCTTGCCGAACGCCTCGCGTCGCACGGTTTCCCCTGGTTCGAGGTCGCGACCGGTCCCTACGGCCTCAACCCCGGCGCCATGGCGACGGTCGACTTCTGTGTCGTGGCAGGGGACACCTTTCATGTCGACCCCACCAACGGCGCCAATCTCCCCCACCATCCCCGCACCTGGTACAAGAACGTGAATTTCTCCAACCTGGCCAGGAATGCCGTCTGGGCACAGCGGATCTACGACAACCCGGGAGTCGATACCGATGGCGACGGCTACTTCGGGGAGTCCCGGGTGTGTGTGCTGGATTCGGCCCTGGTGGAAGGGCAGTGGGTACCCATGGTCGCCGATACCGAGTGGTACAAAGGGGACGGCGTCCCCGACTGGCGGGCCGCAACCCCACCGATCGCGCCCACTGTCTGGGTGGAGCCGATCAAGAACGGGTTGCACGTGCGCTTCAACGGCGAAGTCAGCGAGACGGCCAAAGATGTCCTGACCGAGACTGTTGATTTCGAAGGATACCGGGTCTACATAGGCCGGGACGAGCGCAAAGAGAGTTTCTCCCTTGTGGCCTCATACGACAGGGACAACTACGACAAGTGGGTGTTTGACTCCCTGACCGGAGAGTGGGCGGTGCATGAGGATCCCTTTACCCTGGAGCAGTTGCGCTGTTTATACGGATCAGGCGGCAATCCCTGCCTTGACAGCAGTTTCGTTCCCTCGGCTTACTCCGACCGCGGCCACTACTTCCAGCCGGAGGGCTTCCCCGACTCGATCTTCTTCTTCACGCCTCACGATCGCAACGCCTCGGGCGTCGGGCAGCTCACGTCGATCACCAGGACCTACCCGGACATGCCCGATCCCCGCACCCTGGAACCGGACGAGCTCACGCCGGAGTTGTACACCGAGGACGGCTACCTCAAGTACTTCGAGTACCAGCTGGACCTGACCGACCTCCTCCCCACGGTCCCGTACTACGTGAGCGTGACGACCTTCGACTTCGGCTCGCCGTCGGCGGGAGTGGCGCCCCTGGAGACGGAAGTGACGGAGCGGCCGGTCGAGGCGTTCCCCATTCACGAGCTGGATCAGCCGGTGTCGGGCAGCGATCAGATTTACGTCTACCCGAATCCGTACCGGCTCGATGTCGACTACCGGGAGATAGGAATAGAGGGGAGAAACCAGGATGATCGCTGGGATGAACGGGTGCGGGTGATCTGGTTTGCGAATCTACCGCCGAAGTGCACGATTCACCTGTTCACGATTGACGGAGATCGGGTGCGGACGATGGAGCACAATGTCCCGGCCACCGATGCCACGTCCCGCCGTCACCAGTGGGACCTGATCAACCGGAACTACCAGAGAGTCCAAACCGGCCTGTACTACTGGGTGGTGGAGATACCGGGAGGGAAGAGCCAGGTGGGGAAGCTGGCGATTATCCGGTAGGGGGGGCGCGGCAGATGAGGATGTCGGCCGGGCATAACGGATGTCATGCTGAGCGGAGTCGAAGCATGACAACCCCACGCGATGTGACATAGCAGGAATCTGGGGGTTCCTGCGCCACAAGACTGCCCGAATGAGGTCAAGTATTACGTGAAGGTGAAATAGGGAGAGATTGCTTCGTCGCTTCGCTCCTCGCAATGACTGCCAACAGCCGCGCTCGGGGTTTTTCAACAGGCCCTTTCGCAGGGATGACAATTTCTTTTCGTCGGATTAGGTCGATGGCAGGAGTCTGAGGGACTCCTGCCCTACAAGACTCGCATTTTCCATCAAAGGACAAGGCACGACCGCTGAAGGGTCGTGCCCTACGAAGTCGCCCCAACGAAATCGCACTTACGAAGTCGTGCCCTACGAAGTCGTGCCCGACGAAGTCACCCCTACGAAGTTGTCCTTACAAAATCTCCCCCGCGGAATCTTCTCCCCAACGCAAGCGTTGGGGCACCCGGGCTTCAGTCCGAAGGCTACCGTCGGAAGACGACGCGGAAGCGCTGGCAAATCAGCGGCATCTTCGGATCGGCTTCGCGACCGATCTTGGCCAATACGCGGGAGAAGAACCGCCAGTGGCCGTCGCGCCAGGACGCAAGCGAGCGATCCCCCTCGCCTTCCTCATAGGCGAACGCGGCATCGACCTCGTCATAGGGCCGAATCGTCACCTCGGTGAGCTCGTTGATGGTGAGAGGCTCCCCCTGGCCATCGAGGACGATGTCGTACAGGCCGACTTGCGGGATCGGAATGCCTTCGGCTTCGTGCTCCCACAATGAGGCGCAGGTGGCGGTCTTGAGTCCGCGGTAGATCAACTGGCCGAGTTCCTCGGCCAGGGCCGGGGAGTCGCCGAAGCCTTCGGCCACGGGTGTCGGCAGGGTGTGGGCGGGGTGATCGGCGGGGAGGGTGGCGAGGTAGGCGCGCCAGAACATTTCCGGAGTCATAATTGGTCCTTTATCGGTACCCTGGGTTTCGGGGTCGGTTATCAATGTGGGCCAATATAGTAGATTTCGGGACGGGGGGGAAGGGGGATCAGTGGGCCGGCAGTTCGTGGTGACGGGCGGCGAAGGACTTCAGCCGGGAGAAGTCGGCGGGGGAGAGCCAGCCGCGCATGCGGCCATACGCATACGAACACAACCAGGTCATCGGGACCGTGTAGAGGAAGATCGCGGCAAAGCCGCCCAGGCCGATATTCCAGTGCCAGCCGACGAGCGCGGGGAGGGAATGCACGAAGACAAACTGCACGACATAGGTGAAGAGCGACGTTCGTCCGAAGACCGACAGCGCCCAGGAGAGGCGGCCGTAGCGGCCGTGGAGGTCGATGCGGTCGATCAGGAGCGAGAAGATCCACAGGAGGACCGCCCAGTAAACGAAGAGGAGCGAGGTGGTGCGGGTGGGGTAGAGCGCGCTGAAAACAAGCGGGTCATCGACTCCCAGCCACTGCTTGCCGAACTTGTAGCCGGCGGTGAGAGCGAGGCCGATCACGAGGAGGACAAGGCCGGCGCGCCGGGCTTGGGCGGTGAGCGTGGTCATCGACAGTTCTCCGCAGCGGACGCGGGCGAGAGCCTCACCAACCAGCGATCCGCCGAGGAAGATCGCCAGCCAGGGGATCAGGGGCCATCCGACGATAATCGGGGATTGTCCCTCGGGGCCGCCGAAGAGGGCGGTCTTGAGCGCGAGGGCGAAGGTGCTCTCCGGGCGCCAGAGCATAATCGCCGCCGAGGTCGAAACCAGCAGGGCTCCGACGACAACGGCGCGGGAGATCAGCGACGTGCGGCGGATGATGACGGGGGCAATCAGCAGGCAGAGGCCGATCGTCGTTGTGATCGGGAAGTCGAAGGCGAAGTGCTGCCAGAAGGACGCGAATCCGACCGGGGTGTAATAGGAATACCGGGCGACATGGATCGCCGTGTGGGCGACCACCAGGAGCATGAGGGCGCGGCGGGCGAAGCGCCGGTAGACGGCGGTCCAGTCGGGGACGGTGCAGAGAAAGTAAGCGATCATCATCCCGGAGACCGACATAAAGGCAACCGAGGCCATGCGGGTCGGGAGGTAGATAGCGAGGTCGGTGAGGGGGGAGATCCGACCCGGGTCGACCACCTGGTAGGCATGCTGAAGCATGACGAGGACCATGGCGAAACCGCGCATGGTGTCGACCGAGAGGATGCGGCCGGCGCCGGTGTGGTGGTCGGACATCGAGCAGTGGCTCCTGGTGTAAGGCAGACCGTTGTTATAGAGCAAGGTAGTCGTTTTTCGAGGGAAGTCAAGGGGGGAGGGGGTTGGGCGGAGGCGCGCGGTTCGGGGTCAAGGGGCGGGGGCGAGCCCTGGGCGGGTGTCAGGTCGAAGTCAAATCCCTCGAAGCGACTGGAGTTGATTGTAGGTTACCGAAAGTCGCGCGCTCGGATAGAAGGTAAGCGGCGGCAAAGGGGATTTGACCTACGCCTTGACACACAGTGTATACTATGTCTTGACACCGTACACCGCGAGGGACCAGACCTACAGGAGAAGAGTTTGCGATTCTGTCTGACCACATTAATCCTTGCGACCGATGCCGATCGAGAGTAAACTATCTTCCATGAAATTGGCACAATTCTTTTCGAACTACTTCACTGTCCGGAGGGAGCTCGTGCAGATTGTCTCCGGACTGACGCAGGAGCAGCTGGAGTGGATGTCGCCGTCGTACCCGGCGACTATCGGCGGTCTCCTTTCGCACATTGCCGACTGCGAGTACTACTGGATCGGGCACGTGGCGGCCGGAATGCCGGGCCGTCCGGATTTCACCCGCTTCGAGGCGGCGAAAACGAAGGCGGAGATCTTCGGTCTGCTCGACGAGTGGGAGGCGTATTTCACGCGGTGGCTGGAAGAGCAGGAGATCGAAGACTGGGACGAAGTGTTTTACGCGGTGCTTCGGCGGGACGGATCGGTCGACAAGGTGTCGAAGCGGTGGACGTCGTGGCACGTGGTGGAGCACCAGGCGCGGCACCGGGGGCAGATTTTCATGCTGATGCGGATGCAGGGGCTGGAGGCGCCCGATGTCTGAGGGGAAGCGGATCCTCCTGACCAACGACGACGGGTACTTTTCGGACGGCATCAACGAGCTGTACAAGGCGCTCGGCCGGATGCACGATGTCTACATGGTGGCGCCGGACCGTGAGCAATCGGCTTCGTCGCACTCGCTGACGTTGAACCGTCCGCTGCGCGTACACAAGATCGATGACCGCCGGTATACCACCGACGGGACGCCGACCGACTGCGTGATGCTGGGAGCGCACCTGGTGTTCAAGGGGGAGCTGCCGGACATGATTATCTCCGGGATCAATCACGGCGCGAACATGGGGGATGATGTCACCTATTCGGGGACGGTGGCGGCGGCGATCGAAGGGTCGATCATGCGGGTGCCGTCGGTGGCGGTGTCGATGGCGAACTACGAGCCGGGGACAAAGATGACACGGGCGGCGAATTTCGTGGTGAAGCTGGTGGAGATGGTCGCCCAGATGGATCTCCCGATCGGGGTCTTCCTGAATGTCAACCTGCCCATGGACACGGGACGTCCGTACGGGGCGTTCGAGTTCACGCGGCAGGGATTTCGCCAGTACAAGGATATCATCATTCACAAGACCGATCCGCGGGGAAAGCCGTACTACTGGATCGGGGGGAAGCCGAAGTGGACAAAGGAAAAGGGGACTGATTTCGAGGCGGTGAGCCGGAATGTGGTGTCGATCACGCCGTTGCGGTTGAATTTCACCGATACCGAGCTGCTCGGGGCGTTGCGGAAGAAGCGGTTCCGGTTGTAGGGGGAGAATCAGATTACGGGACGATGTCCCATGTCAAACACCGAAACCGGTGTTTGACCTACCGTGGAATCGAAACGCATCGGTGTTGTCCGGGGTAGGTCAAGCACGGCCTTGCGTGCTTGACGCGGATCCGATTGCGGGAAGATGTCTCATGTCAAACACCGAAACCGGTGTTTGACCTACCGTGGAATCGAAACGCATCGGTGTTGTCCGAGGTAGGTCAAGCACGGCCCTGCGTGCTTGACGCGCATTCGATTGGGCGGGAACGACGGATCGGGCGGGGGCAAGCCCCGCCCCTACGCGGCACATGTGGACATGTGCCGCGCACAGGATTAGGGCATCTGCCGTGCACTGGTGGACATCTGCCGCGCACTGGAGGACATGTGCCGCGCACAGGACGGGGTATCTGCCGCGCACGAAGATATTGGATGGCAGTGGGGCCGGGGGCGAAAAAGCAGTTGACAAGACGGCAATTTGGGCTTTCTTTGGTCAGTCTTTGAAATAATCGGGGCGTAGCGCAGTTTGGTAGCGCACTTGGTTCGGGACTAAGGAGTCGCTGGTTCAAATCCAGTCGCCCCGATTTTTCTTTCAGCCAGTACCGCGCAGGTGTCCCCGGGTGGGATAATCAGATGCGTTCACGCACAAGGACAATCCAGACAACAGAAGCTACGACGACCAGGCCGGGCGGCCGGAAGGTTACGGTCGCTATCATCGGAGCCGGAACCTGTTCCTCGGAATTGGCGGACAAGGCAGCTTCGGCCGGGAAGTATGTGGCCGAGCACGGGGGAGTGGTGGTGTGCGGCGGGCTGGGCGGGGTGATGGAAGGGGCGGCGCGCGGGGCGAAAGAAGCGGGGGGAACGACGATCGGCATTCTGCCGGGATCTGACGCCGGGGCGGCCAACCGGTACATTGACTATGCTGTCGCGACCGGATTCGGCGAGGCACGAAATATCGTGATCGTGAAAACGGCTGATGCGGTGATCGCGTTTCCGGGGGAGTTCGGGACACTCAGCGAGATGGCGTTTGCGCTGAAACTGGGCAAGCCGCTGGTCTCGGTCGGGGCGTGGCAGCTCGGGGTGGAGATACCGCAGTATGACGATCCGGTCGAGGCGGCGGCGTGGGCGATGAAGCAGGCGCAGGGAGCGTAATGCCGCTGGTGGGAGTGGAATTACAGGTGATGGGCGATGTCCAGGGCGTGGGGTATCGCTGGTACGCGGTCCGGCGGGCGCAGGAACGCGGGCTTTCGGGCTGGGTGCGTAACAACCGCGACGGTTCGGTTTCGGCGTACGCCGAGGGAGAGCGGGGCGAAGTGGAATCATTCATTGACGACCTGCGTCAGGGGCCGCCGATGGCCTCGGTGCGGGAGATAAAGGCCGGTTGGCAGGAGTATTCGGGATCATATGACGGATTCGACATCAGACGTTAGGAGAGGCGCAGCGGTGCGAGATTTAAAGCAGTACATTCGCAGTGTGCCGGATTTCCCCAAGCCGGGGATCAATTTCTACGACATCACGACGCTCCTGCAGAACCCGGAGGGGTTTCGGGCGGCGGTGGACATGCTGGAGGGGTATGTCCGGGAGTGCCGGGCGACAAAGATTCTGGCGATCGAGGCGCGCGGGTTCTTCTTCGGCGCGGCGATCGCCGATCGCCTGGGACTGAGCATCGTGCCGGCGCGCAAGCCGGGAAAGTTGCCCTACAAGACAATTTTCGAGGAGTACGAGCTGGAGTACGGGACCGACCGGCTGGAACTGCATGCCGATGCCGTGAATCCGGGGGAGCGAGTGGTG
Organism: Candidatus Zixiibacteriota bacterium; assembly: GCA_041742355.1. Classification (GTDB taxonomy): domain Bacteria; phylum Zixibacteria; class MSB-5A5; order GN15; family FEB-12; genus JAGNLV01. The sequence goes on along the minus strand of JBGSIV010000001.1, from coordinate 17,239 downwards.
GTTGTGGATGACCTGATTGCCACCGGAGGGACGTTGCTGGCGGCGTGCCGCTTGATAGAGAAGCTCGGGGGAGAGGTCGCGGGAATTGCGGCGGTGATTGATCTGCGGTTTTTACCGTGGCGGGAGAAGCTGGCTGGGTACGATGTGCGGTGTTTGATTTCGTACGACAGCGAGTGACGTCTGCGCCGGGGGAAATCGTCGTTGACAAACCAGGGGCGGGGCGGTTTCTTGCGGGGCAATAGGTCTGACGGCGCCCCCGTAGCTCAGTTGGACAGAGCAGCGGTTTCCTAAACCGCGTGCCGCAGGTTCGATTCCTGCCGGGGGTACCATATCTGTCGCGGAGTGGGTCGGGCGCTGTCAAGTCGTTTGAAAACAGCCGGATACGGCGGGAGTTTCGCGGGAAAACGTTTGACAGGCCGGATGGGCGTAACTATATTTGTTACCTATTTTTGGCCGGTTGTACGTCTATAGGCGAATGATATTTCTTGTGTGTTTCGATAAAGGAGTCGATTAGGATGAAGTCGTTGCTTGTGAAGTGCACTGCCGTGGTGGTAATGACAGCTGCAACAGCATTCGCGCAGGTGACTCTGGATGATGTGCTCGGTCGGCCGCCCCTTGAGGGGTACCAGCTCGACTACGCGGGCAGCGGATCCCGGGCCTTCGCGATGGGGAACGCGTTTCTCGGATTATCGAACGACGTAACGTCGGTGAGCTGGAATCCGGCGGGTCTGTTCAATCTGAACCAGCCGGTGCTGTCGATGTCCTATGGCAGTATGATGCCGCGGGGGGAGACAAAGACGGATTTCTACACGCAGGGAGGGCTGAGCGGGATCGACCACAACGGATCCATCAGCGGGGTGAACGCGCTGAATTTTGCGGCGCCGCTGCGAATCAAGGGCCATCCCTTTGTCGGGTCATTCGCCTACAACACGCTGTACAACGAATACCAGGCGCTCGTGTACTCGTTCGGGTACACGTTCATCTATGAACCGCGTCTGGGCGCGGTGGACACGGCCGAGTTTGTCGATGGCATCCAGTCGGAGATGGAAGGTGGCCTCAAGAGCGTCTCCTTCGGCATCGGGACGCGGCTCTACGGTAATCTGTCGACGGGTATTGCGCTGAACGTGTACTCCGGCGATGTCGTCCGCGAGACGGTCCAGCGGAGCGAGTCGGGCGACCTGCTGGACGGCTTCCTGCAGAGCTACACCTCCGTGACGACGACCACGGTACTTGATTCCAACAGGTTCTCGGGATACAACTTCACGCTCGGGTTCAAGTACGACGGGCTCATGGCGGGCAAGCTGGGGGTAGGATTGGTGATCCGGACGCCGTTTGACCTCAAGGTGGAGACGGATCGGTCCTACTACCTGATCACCGCGCGCAACGGGTTGGTGCAGGATGCCGGCACGGACACCGTCTACTTCGACAACCTGATGGCCAAGTATGAATCGCCGTGGATGATCGGCCTGGGCGGGGCGTATCAGCTCAACGAGCGGACCACCGTGACGGCGGATGTCGAGTACCGCAACTTCAGTTCCCGCGGCGTGCAGCTGCGCGATTCGCTCTTCCTGGATCCGGGCGGCGAAAACGAGGAGTTCTACACCGAGGTGTCCTCGGATTCGCTGTGGAACAATGTCTTCCAGTTCCGCGTTGGGGCCGAGCACCTGTGGCAGCACGCCTGGGGGACGGTTCCTGTCCGGGCGGGTTTCGCCTATGTGCCGACGACGGTGCAGAGCTACGAGCCGGATACGGTTATCGTGGATGCCACGGGCGGGGCGACACTACTGGCCACGGAGTCCCGGACCAGCGGGGTTCGTTTGTCGGTCGGTACAGGTATCTGGTGGAAGCAGATCCACTTTGATTTCGCCTACGCCTACCTGACCCGGGACTGGGACACGGGAAATCCGGGGTATGCCCGGACCGGCCTGTTCCACCAGAAGTTCAGAAACCACTCGCTGAACGCGACCTTTACGGGCTACTTCTAAGTATAAATAGCAAGACGGTGCGGCTGATCGGCCGCACCGTCGGTTTGTGCGCTAATCCTCACAGCCGTACGACCGATAACGGTTGTAGACACGAGTAACCGCCTGGAGATCAAGGGATGCAAAGCAAGGTCAAGCTGTCGAAACGACAGATCAAAGAAGATAAATTCACGACGTTCATGCTGACCTCGAAGCAGCGTTTGGCCGACAACTGGCAGTTCTTCGTTATTGGCGGCGTGGTCGTCCTGCTCGCGATCGTGGGTATCGCCTACTTCATCAGCAGCGGCGCCTCGGCGCAGGATGAAGCGGGGCAGATGTTCGCGCGAGGGATGACCGAGTACCGCAGCGGCAACCGCCAGGTGTCGCTCACGACGTTCCAGCAGATTCTCGACGAGCACGGGAGCAACCAGGTCGCCCAGAAGTCGACCTACATGCTCGGTCAGGTGAACTACGAGTTGCGCAACTTCACCGAGGCGCAGCGGTACTGGAACATGTACCTCGAAAAGTTCGGCGACAACAAGCTCGACCGGGCCGCGGCTCTGGCGGGGCTCGGCGCTTCGTTCGAGGAGCAGAGCGATTTCGCTCAGGCGGCGGCCAAATTTGTCGAGGCGGTAGCCGAGTTGCCGGACGGCCCGATGGCGCCGTACTACCATACCGGGGCGATGCGCAACTACCTGGCGGCGAATCAGGCCGACAAGGCGCGCGAGCAGCTTGACGTACTAAAAGAGAAATTTCCCGAGACGGACGCTTACATGCGGGCCGCCCGGTACTACGCCGAGAAGACGGCCGCCGGACCCCAGGGATAACCGGACCTGACCGGGTCGGGAGCGCGAGCCGTTATGCCGATCAAAGTCGCTCTCCTCTGGCACATGCACCAGCCCAACTACCAGGAGCCGCAATCGCGGCGCCTGGTGCTGCCGTGGGTTCGGCTGCATGCGCTCAAAGATTACCTCGACATGCCCCTCCTGGCGGCCGAACAGGAGAACGTGCGGGTCACGTTCAACCTTGTGCCGGCGCTGCTGGACCAGTTGCAACTGTATGTTGACGGCGGGGTGGACCGCCACTTCGAGCTGTCAAGGATCCCGGCCGATCAGCTCTCTGACGAATTGCGCCGCGAGATCCTCAGCACCTTTTTCGCCGGCCACGCGGCGACCCTGATCGAACCCTATCCCCGCTACGCCGAACTGTTTCGCAAATACCGCACCAACCTGGGCGAGCCGGTGCTGCCGGCGCTGTTTACCTCCGAGGAGCTGCGCGACCTGCAAGTCTGGTCAAACCTCTCCTGGGTCGACCCGCTCTTCCGTGATGAGGAACCGGTGCGCACGCTCCTGGTGCGCGGGCGGTATTTCAGCGAGGACCAGAAACAGCGCCTGCTCGACTGGCAGATCAGCTTCATTGATCGGATCGTGCCAACCTACCGTCGCCTGTTCCAGGAGGGACGGATCGATGTCAGCTTCACCCCGTACTACCACCCGATCCTGCCGCTGCTGTGCGACACGGATGCGGCCAAGGAGGCGATCCCGGGGATCAATCTGCCGGCGCGGCGGTTCCGCCATCCGGAGGACGCCGAGTGGCACATTCTCAAGTCGAAAGAGAGCTACCAGGAGCTGTTCGGCAAAGAGATGGTCGGGATGTGGCCCTCGGAGGGATCGGTGTCGGAAGACGTGGCGGCGCTGTGCCTGAAGCACGGGATCCGGTGGATCGCTACCGATGAAGAGATCCTGTACGCGTCCCTGCGCAAGGCGGGGCAGGACCGGTCGGCCAATCCGCCGCATACGGTGTACAGCTACGGATCGGGTTTGCACCTGCTGTTCCGGGACCACTCGCTGTCGGACCGGATCGGGTTCGTCTACAGCTCGTGGGATGCCGATCGGGCGGTCAGCGACCTGGTGGCGCAGATCAAGGCGATCGGGCATCGGACCAAGGGCATGGGCATCGATCCGGTGGTGCCGATCATTCTCGACGGCGAGAATGCGTGGGAGTACTATCCAAACGACGGGCGGGATTTCCTGCAGCTGCTGTACCAGCGGCTGGCGACCGACCGTGAGCTGCGGACGGTGACGGTGACCGAGGCGATCTCAACGGTGGCGCCCCGGCCCCTGCCGCGGCTGTTTGCGGGATCGTGGATCAACCACAATTTCCGCATCTGGATCGGCCACCATGAGGATAACGCGGCCTGGGATCTTCTGGGCGCGGCGCGCGACCGGCTGGAGAGTTTCGAAGAGGAACATCCGGAGTTCGATCCGGAGCGCCTCGCGGCGGCCTGGCAGCAGATTCATATCGCCGAAGGGTCGGATTGGTGCTGGTGGTACGGGGACGAGCACCGCGGCCAGGGCAACGTGACGTTCGACCGCATTTTCCGGCGGCATTTGGTCGCGGTCTACGACCTCCTGGGGCTGGAGGTGCCGGACCAGTTGTGGGTGCCGATCTACCAGGGGGAGACAAAATCGCAGACCACGCCGCCCGATACGCTCCTGTCGCCGGAGGTGGACGGACGGGTGACGCACTTCTACGAGTGGTCGGGGGCGGGAATTTACGATTGTCTCGAGGCGGGCGGGAGCATGCACCGCGTGGAGCGGTACCTGTCGACGATCTACTTCGTCTACGATCACGAGCGGCTGTACATTCGGCTTGACTTTGTCAGTAAAAGAATCCTAGACTCAATTAAGGAGCCGGTGATCCAGCTGGCGTTCCACGGCCCGGAGGGGCGCAAGATTGTCGAGAACCTGTCCCGGGGCCAGACGCGAGTCGATCCGCAGGGGCACTACACGGCGGCGCTGGGCGACGTGTTCGAAATCGGGATCGCCCGCGACTGGCTGTTCGATGAGGGGTTCGGAAAGCTTGAATTCGGCGTGACGCTTTCTGACGGGCGGCAGAAGCTGGAGTCGTGGCCGGAAGGCAAGCCGATCGCGCTCGAAGTGTACGAGAGGAACCGTGAGTTATTCTGGTCGTAGGCGGGGAGCCGCAACGGCCGGAAATGGAAAGATGCTATGAGCGAGTCATTTTTTCCTGAAGAGCCGCCGGCGACGGCGGTGGAAACGCCCGAGGCGGCGGCGAGCGCGCCGAAAGAGCCGAAGGTGAAGACGATCGCAATCGAAATGGGCGAATTCTCGTCGGAAGAGGGACGCCTGGCGGCGATCATCGCGTACATACCGATTCTCTGTTTTGTGCCGCTGCTGAATATGCGCGAGAATAAGGAAGCGCGCTTCCACGCCCGTCAGGGGGTGCTGCTCTTTCTGCTGGAGCTGGTCGCGGTGCTTTTCCTGATCGACGGGGTGTCGCGATTTGTCTTTCGCGTTCTTCTGGTCGCGGCGATCGGTTTCTCGGTGCTGGGTATTGTCCTGGCGCTACAGGGGAGAAGCTATCGGCTGCCGATTATCAGCGACTGGGCGGAAAAAGTTAAGCTCTAGCCCCACCATTCTTCTCTTCACACGTATAAGATGAAACGCTGCGCCGGGGGTTCTTCGGCGCAGTTTCGCTTTCGGTCAGGCAGACGAAGCACGGCTCTTCGAGGCTGACGGGGAGTGGCACCGCGGAATACGAAGACAGCAGTATCCGGGATTTTTCCGGATCATGTAGTTTTTTAAGTTGATTCTTCAGTGGAGAGCACCGACATTCTTCCGATAAATGTGTAGGACCGCGCCCATATAGGATCTTCTGTGTGGGCATGAATCTGACAACAGGATGTCGGATTTTGGGCAGGCCGCACAACCCATTGTGCGGCGAGTAGTTGGTCGATAACGACGGCTGCGGCAAGCGGGTACTGTCCAGGAACCGATCAATGGGGTCGATAGATCCGGGCATCGTTGACCACTTTGGTTTCCGGCACGCCGGACATCCATAGGAAATGGGTGGTGTAATTTTGTTGAGCCGCAGCAACTTGTACGAACGCAGGCGCTGTTCGACAGAATCTCAAATGGGGCAGGAATCGGTCTCTGATCCGGCATTTCCCTTGCCTTACTCCTCCTGGAACGATCGAAACACCAAAGAGGCTGGGAAATGGAAAAAAGGACTTTGAACCGAATTATCGTCGGGTGGATTCTCCTCCTGATAATCGTTGCTCTGTTCGGGAAGGTCACTGTCGCCGCTAGGGAAGGCGGCCAGACAGCCGCGGACTTCCTGCACATCGGCTTAGGCGCGCGCGCGGCCGGCATGGGCGGCGCGTTTACGGCCGTTTCTGAAGGGGCCCAGTCGGCGTACTGGAACCCGGCCGGGTTGGCCTCTTCATCGCCGACCGAATTTGCCCTTGGGCACTTCGCCTGGTATCAGGATATCACCGTCGAACAAGGGGCGTTCGCCCACACTTTCGGAGAGCGTTCCGCTCTGGCCGCTTCAATCGGCTTCCTCAACTACGGGACGATTGACGGTCGGGACGAGAGCGGGTTGGCGACCGGAGACGTGTCAGTGTATGACTGGTACGGGGCGGTTTCTTACGCTTTTGCCGTGACGCCGGAGTTGTCCCTCGGGGTGACCGGGAAGTACATCAACCAGAAGCTGGACGATCTGAGCGCCTCCACGTTTGCGGCGGATATTGGCATCCGGTACCAGTTCGAACACCTGGCTCTCGCGGTCGTGGGGGCGAATCTGGGTCCGGACATGGATTTTGCCGGCGTGAAGGAGCAACTGCCGTCGTCGGTCCGTCTGGGCGCGGCGGTGGACTTTATGGACCGTCGGCTGCTGGCGGCGGTCGAAGTGGACCGCCGGCTGCACGGTGGGACAGTGCTCCGCAACGGGTTGGAGTACGGTTTCCGCAACCAGTACTTCGTGCGGGCCGGCTACAACTTTTATCCGGGGCAGGATGACCGGTCGTTCGGTTCGGGGCCGAGTTTCGGCGCCGGACTCCGTTTGGAGAAGTTCGATTTCGACTATGCCTACACGCTGCAGGACACCTATGCCTCCGATGATTTGCATCGGTTTTCGGTGGTTTTGAAGCTGGGCAATTAGCATTACAAGTCATTCGGGCGTACGGAGAAGCCGACCTCTAGGTCGGCTTTTCGTTTTTTGGGGGAGGATGGCGGTTGCCGGGGGGTAGGCAACTGGTTGCAGATATTGTGTGGGCTGTCGTCTTCCGTCATAATCCATTGCATCCTGAAGATCTGCGGTTCCGCTTTTCGGGGGAGCGGAGCCGTCTATTTTTTTATTTTTACACGTTGGCGTACAACACGTTGCGGGCGCGGTTCCGGGAACTATGACTCTTCCGGAGGAGGTGTGGGGAGTTGGCAACACATTTGCTTGTTTCTGTCATGACACGCAGAGATAAGGGTGCTAACGAACCAGTAATTTGGACGAGATATGAGTAATCTGATACCGAATCAGCATATTGGGAATGACAGCAGTGCAGTAGTAGCGCGTCGGGACTTCCGGTACGGGTCGGTCACGGAAGTGGCTGTTCCGGCCGGTCCTGAAGCCTCGGCTCCGTACCTGGGGCTGGTAGAGCAGTTTAAATATTTCGCTTGCGAGTATGTCCACGGGCTGTTATTTGTGGCGTGTTCGATGCTGTTCGTATTGGCTTTCCCGGCGGCGCTGGCGAAGCCGGCCAGGATGAAAGCGATGTTGGGGCAATTCACAAAACGTTCATTAGACATTCTCGGGGCGATGGTCGGTCTCCTGCTCTCGCTTCCGATCTTCCTTGTTCTCCCGATCTTGATCAAGCTGGATTCCCGGGGCCCGGTCTTTTACACGCAGACTCGGGTCGGGGTGAACCGCCGCAAGCGTGACCGCCGGTACCACCAGCGGGGCGAGCTGCCCACCGACCGTCGTTCGGATGACCGTCGGCAGTGCGACCTTATGGGAAAGCCCTTCGAGGTGATCAAGTTCCGTACGATGGTGGCGGATGCCGAGGTGAAGAGCGGTCCGGTGTGGGCGAGCAAGAACGACCCCCGGATCACCAAGCTCGGAGCGTTCATGCGGAAGACCCGTCTGGATGAGATCCCGCAGTTTATCAATGTGCTCAAAGGTGACATGTCGCTGGTGGGGCCCCGTCCGGAGCGCCCGACGTTCGTGGCGGACCTGTCCACGAAAGTGGCGAATTACCGTGAGCGGCTCCAGGTGAAGCCGGGATTGACCGGTCTGGCGCAGGTGGAGAGCGGCTACGACACCGACCTGGCGTCGGTGGTGCGGAAAGTCGATCTTGACCTGAAGTATATTGACACCTGGTCGATCTGGTCCGATATCAAGATTCTTCTGCGCACCGTCGTTGTGGTCGTGACCGGCCGCGGCGCGTGCTGAAGCCCTTCGGGTCGATCTGAAGGAGCAGGATTTCCGACGGCGGTGAACTATTCACCGCCGTTCGCGTTATGGCTTGTGTAGCATAAAAGATAGTGCTATTCTTACCGATAACTCAGGTAAGCCCTTTCACCAGGCAACAAGGAGCAGAACGCTGAAACGGAATTTGGCATTACTGTGCGCGGCCGCGCTTCTGCCTGTCGCCGTCCTGGCGCAGACGGACGTGCAGCCGGGGGTGGTGATCACGACGACGCCGCCGGGGGCGCAGGTTACGCTGGGCGGGGAGGCGACGGTGTCGGGGGTTGCCCCGATACACTTCCGTCAGCCGCTGATCGGCGATTACGAGCTCAAGGTGGAGAAGGCCGGTTGGGAGACCTACAAGAGCAAGCTCGTCCTTGACCCGACCAAGCAGATTTCCGTCGATGTCGATCTGTCCCGCAAGACCCGCCTGAAGGCGGCGGCGGCCCGGTCGTTCTTCATTCCGGGTTGGGGGCAGAAGTACGCCGATGAGCCGGCCAAGGCGACCGGGTTCTTCGTGGCCGCGATCGGGTCGGGACTCGCGTTTCTCTGGGCCGACAACAAGTTTGACGACAAGCACGATATTTTCAACGAGCGGCAGGACGAGTACGACTCGCTGCTGGTCGACGGCACGGAGGGGGAGTTGGAGCGGGCGTGGGATCGGCTGCAGGATGCGCAGTCGGAAGCCCGCGACGCCGAGGACATTCGCCGGGTCACCATCGGGGTGGCGGCTGGCGTGTGGGCACTGAATATGATCGATGTGCTCTTCTTCTTCCCCGATGAGGAGAACACGTTCTCGATCAAAGGAGTGGCGGTCACGCCCGGCGCCGTCAACGGCGGAGTCGGCGTGACCCTGAGCAGAGCCTTTTAGCGGAGCCAGTACATCGTGAATTGGAAGAACACCCTGCTTTCCATCGTCATCGCTGCGCTCGTCCTGGGTGTCGCCTGTGACCGGTACATTGAATCCAACGATCCGGTTCGCCCGTACCCCGACCAGGGGCCGGTGCCGACCAACCTGACGGCGGAGTTGATCGAGTCGGCGGTCGTGCTCACCTGGCAGATGCCCGATCCCTCGGGCGTGCTGCGGTACCGGGTGTATACGGCGCCGGTGGACGATAGCACCACCTATGTGCTGCGGGACTCGACGACCTCGACGAGCATTACTCTCCTGGGTCTGCCGCCCAACCAGCGCTACTACTTCAAGGTGGCGGCGGTCGCGGCTTCGGGCCTCGAGTGGGATCGCTCCGAGGCGGTGTCGGCGCGGGTGCTGCACCTGTCGATCGCCATTAATGGCGGCGCCGAGTATACCTCGGATCGGAACGTCCAGGTGCGCGCGAATCTTCCGGCCGGGGTGGCGACCCACGCGCTGGTCTCGGAAGATCCCCTCCTCGCGGGATCGGACTACCAGCTCCTGTCCGGGACGCAGACGCCGTATGTCCTTTCGACCGGCGACGGGATAAAGCGGGTGTACGCCCGGCTGCAGTTCGACGACGGCACGGCGACGGCGCAGACGCTGGTCGATTCGATTTACCTCGACACGTATGCCAAGATTGACAGTGTCTATTTTAACTCCCCCGGCGCGGACGGATTCTTCGCGACCGGCGAGGTGATAACGTTCGGCCTGGACGCCGGCGAGGCCGGCGGCAGCGCCACGGTTTCGTTTACCGGGGCGAGCGGGCTGGTGCTCTTCGACAACGGCACCAACGGCGATCCGGTGGCGAACGACGGCAAGTACCACTACAACTGGACGGTGCCGCTCAACTTCTCGCTCAACAACGGTGTCGTGCTCGGTTCGTTCACGGATCGGGCGGTGAACCGGATTTCACAACAATCCGCGACTCGTCCGCTGACGGTTTTTGCGACGCCGCTGCCGGTGACGCTGTCGGTGGAAGCGCTTTCGGACTCGGTGGTCGAGCTGACCTGGACGCGCTCGGTATCGGGCAATTTCGCCGCCTACCGGGTCTACCGCGGCTCGAACGCCAATGTCAACCTGAGCTCGACGCTGCTGACGACGCTTGAGGGCCAGGCGACAATATCGTACCGGGATACGAGCGTCGCGGCGGCCACGACGTACTACTACCGCGTGTATGTCCGGGATCAGAGCGGGCTGTCGGCGGGTTCCAACGTCGCGTCGGCTACGACGCCGGCGGGCCGGTAGATTAGAGGACGGGGAAGAGGAGCACGGCGATGACTATGGTAGAAGCAATCAACCGGCTGATCAGCCTCGTGATCGACGTCTTCCGGCAGATCGGCCGGGGGCGGATCTGGGGGTACCTGTTCATATACTTCGCCGTCTGCTGGCTGGTCCTGTACGCGCACTACAATTTCACGAGTCCGCTGTTCGGCGGGCTGATCGGGGCGTGGACAAATCTCATCGATGAGCAGCGGGCGACCGGGTTCACGCACTACCGGGGGCATTTCATCCTGCTGCCCTATTTCTTCGAGTGGGCCAAGCTGCTGCTGAGTGTCGTGCTGGAGAGCCTCCTGTTCGGAGCGGTCGCGATCCTCTTCTACGAGCGGTTTGTCGATGTCGATCCGGACGATCGATTCCGGTTCAACCAGGTCGTGCGCCTCTGGGGACACCTGGCGCTCGGACTGGTCGTAATCAACGGGATTATCCTCGTGGTGAATGTTGTGCTGCCGGATTTACTGAAACCGGTGCTGGAGTACTCGCCCCGGCGTCAGATGGCCTTCCAGTGGCTGGGGCTTCCGGCGATTTACGCGGTCATTGTCGGGGCGCTCTTCTACGTGATCCCGGCGGTGGCGGTGTACCGGGAGAACATCTTCGGGGCGCTGAAGCGGTCCCTCCGGGTGTTCTGGAGGAATCCCGGAACCTCGGTGGTTATGGCGGCACTCGTGCTGGCGGTTCCGCTGGCCATTTCCAATCTCGCCAATTCACCCTACACGATTGTCGACCTGTTCCGGCCGGAGCTGGTGTACTACCTGCTGCTGGCGGGGCTGGTTGTCGATGTCATCGTGGGATTCTTCTGGATGGGCCTGGCTGTGCGCCTGCTGGCCGACCAGGAAGACTAACTTCTTCGGGCCTTCTCCGTACAACTGTCTCAACGTCGCCGTCGGGTAGCGGGAACGCGCCCAGTGTCGGTGTTGCATTTCGAAACTGCGCCTGTCACGCTTCGGCAGGGCGGTGAAAAAAAGCGGCGGCAATCGCGCCTTTTCCCTTCAGCGTGCCGGACTCCCCCTTCAAGATTCCGCTGTTTCGCCGATAATACGAGTGTCGTATTGAATGGTGAAAACGCAAATGAAAAACATACTGCTTGTAGACGACGACCGGGATCTCTCCTCATCGCTGGCCAACTTGTTTGACAGCGACAAGTTCAATTTCAAGTTCCTCGAAGACGGGACGGAAGTCCCGCACTTCGTCAGCAACCATCAGGACATCGACGTCGTGATGCTCGACGTCAACCTGCCGTCGATGTCGGGCCTCGAGGTCCTCCGTCAGATCAAGCAGATCCGCGACCAGCTTCCGGTGATCGTGATCTCCGGTTTCGTGTCGACGGAGAATGCGATCGAGGCGATGCGGGAGGGTGCGTTCGAGTACCTGACCAAGCCGTTCCAGATCGAGAAGCTGATCGACACGGTGACCAAAGCCTGCGGGTACTCGACTCCGGGCCGTCGGGTGAGCCCGGCGGCGGCCGACGCCAACTACGATTCGAGCGTGCAGGAGATCGTGGGCCAGTCGCCGGAGATCGTGGAGATCGCCAAGCTGATCGGGCAGGTGGCCAAGACCGACGCCGCCGTGCTGATCTTCGGCGAGTCCGGGACCGGCAAGGAACTGGTGGCCAGGGCGATTCACCGCAACTCCAACCGCCGGCACAACGATTTCCTCTCGGTCAACTGCGCCGCGCTCCACGAGACACTCCTGGAGTCGGAGCTGTTTGGCCACGAGAAGGGAGCGTTCACCGGGGCCTATTTCAAGCGGATCGGAAAGTTCGAACAGTGCGCCAAGGGGACGCTGTTCCTCGACGAAATCGGTGACATGTCGATGCTGACCCAGTCGAAGCTCCTGCGCGTTCTGCAGGAGAAGAAGTTCGAGCGGGTCGGCGGAAATGAGACGATAGAGGCGGATGTCCGGATAATCGCGGCGACCAACAAGTCGCTCGTGCAGGCGATGAAAGAGGGCTCCTTCCGCGTGGACCTGTTCTACCGGCTGAAGGTGTTCTCGATCTACCTGCCGCCCCTGCGGGAGCGCCGGAGCGATCTGCAACTGCTGGTCGATCACTTCATTCGCCGCTACTCGCGGCAGCTCAACCGCCCCCCGAAACAGGTGTCGCGCCGGGCGATGCAGATGCTGGGCAAGTACCACTGGCCCGGAAATGTGCGCGAGCTGGAGAACAACATCCAGACAGCGCTGGTGATCGCCAAGGGAGACGAACTGGAGTCGGAGGACTTCCCGATCTTCACCGAGAGCACTAGCCGGGTTGAGGTCAACCTCAACGAGCTGCAGGAAGATTATACCGAGACGTTCCGCAAGATAATCGAGCCGATCATGCCGAAGCTGATTTCGAACAACAATGGACAGGTGTTCCACTTCCTCGAGTCGGCGTTCGAGCGTGCGGTGATTGCGTCCTGTCTGAAGCAATACGACGGCAACCAGGTGAAAACCTCGGAAGCCCTTGGGATTTCGCGCAATACGCTGCGCGACCGCATATCCCGGTACGGCATCTACTAATCGTCTTCATGCCAGCCTGAGCCTGTACATGCCCGGCTGTTACGGCCGCCGGGCATACTCTGAACCCAGCCGGATCCTGAATCAGCCCCTCAACCACTTTTTGCGATACTGCGGTCGCGCAGTTTCCTATATATTCACGGACATGCGAATATGCCACCTCGGTGATACCCATTTGGGAGCGGGCGCGACCCACGCCCGGCGCGGCGAAACAGGACTGACCCGCCGTCAGGAAGATGTTATCGCCACGTTTGTCGAGGCGGTCGACAAGATCATCGCCCTGCGGCCGGATATCTGCATTCACGCGGGGGATCTTTTCGACGCGGTGCGGCCGCTCAACCGGATCCTCGCGGTCGCCGGAGAGCAGTTGCACCGGCTGGCCGAAGTGGCGGGGATTCCCACGGTCATAATCAGCGGCAACCACGACGCCAACAAGCAGCCGTATGTAGGCGCGCCGCTCGATGTCTACCGTCAGATTGACAATCTCTACATAGCCTCCTGCGGCCAGCTTGAGATATTCCGGATCGGGGAGGCGGCGGTGTATGCGCTGCCGCACTGCCTGACGGGTCCGATCCTGCAGGCCGAGTTGAAGAAGTGCGTGCCGGACGGTTCGGCACGGTTCGACATCTTTGTCGGGCACGGCGTGGTGGCGGGGATGCCGGAGTTCGCGATGGCCGACCTCGGGGAGCAGGAGATCGACCTGAACGGGCTGGCCGGATTCCATTATATCGCGCTGGGACACTACCACAACTACTGCGAGGTGGGGAGGGCCGCATGGTACTGTGGTTCAAGCGAACGCCTCTCACAGGCCGAGCGGGAGGCCTCCAAGGGGTTTCTGGAGGTCAACCTCGATCCGTTTGGAGTGAAGTTTCACGAAGTGGCGGCACGGGAAATGGTCGATATCCAGACGATCGATGCGACCGGCAAGCGGGGGGACCAGCTGGCCGAGATGATCAAGGCGAAGGTCGAGGCGGTCGGGAGCGAGAACAAGATCGTGCGGGTGCGAGTCGAGGGGGTGACCGAGGAGACGCTCAAGACAATGCCGGCGGAGGTGATCGCCGATTTGAAGCAGAAGTCGTATGCGCTGGATGTGAGTTTCCAGCGGGCGAAATCGGAGGAGGCGGGGCAGGCGTTCGGGCGGGCGGCGATCGGCCGGCTGGATCACGAGTTTCTGCGGTTCCTTGAGACCGTTGAGCTGCGGGGTTTCAATGTGGAACGTCTCCGCCAGGAGGCGCTGGCCTACCTGAGCCAGGAAGAGTAGGCCCGGAAGGGCGGCGTGCCGACCTTCCGAAGATCGGTCCTTCCCATCAGTAACATTTGAATACGAACAACCGGCCCGAATATCCGTTTAATGGGAGTGTGGCCGGAAGGAGGGATCCGTCCTCCACGGTCGAGGTGGACGGGCATGGCGTTCCGCATGTCCGGAAGAGAACTCTGGTTTGAGGGTGAAGGGTAGTGAGTATGTCACGAAGGTTACTTCTCCGGGCGGCTGCAATGACTCTGGTGATGGGAGTCGGCACGGCCCAGGCGGCATGGAACGTCGGAGGATCGTTCGGCACCCTGTCGACCGGGGAGACGATCGGCCGGGGCGAAGTATCGGTTATCGCCGGGCTCGGCTTGGGGGATGCCAGCACGGCCTTCGGGGCGTTGCGCTACGGTGTGGCGGACAACCTCGACGGTCGCGTGAAACTCGGCCTCCGCGATGAAGGGGGCACCGACGCCGAGACCGTTTTCGGGGTGGACCTGATGTTCCAGGTGCTCACGCGGGATGTGCGCGGCGGGGACCCGATCAACCTCGCGTTTGGCGGCATGGCCGAGGTGTGGAATTCCGAGGCGCATGACATCTGGCAGATCGGCGGGTTCACCGTGGGATCCTACCCTGTTCGCCTCGGCAACGGCATGACGCTCGCCCCGTACGGGCGGCTCAACGTCCGGGTCGAAGACATTTCCGACGATGCCACCGCGGATGACTCTTCCGAACTGGAGCTGGGTTTCAACGGCGGCGCGCGGCTCGATGTCACGCGGTCATTCAGCGTTTACGGCGAGTTTCAGATCGACGGCAACGACGGTATCTTCCTCGGCGCGGAGTTCTTTTTGCGATGAAACGCGACGAGCAATTGAAGACGGCAATCCGCGGAGAAGCAGAGGCGGTGTTTTTGGTTGACGGGCTGTCGATGAACTCCCGACCTTGGATAGCATCATGACATGCACAATAGAGTGATCCCACATTCAGGGAAGGATACGACAATGAAGAAAGTGCTTCTGTCTGTTATGGTTCTGGGTTTGCTGGCCGGTACGCACGCGGTCGCGAAAAACGCGGTCGGCAGCGCCTTCGGGACGGTATCAACCGCCCACGGCATCGGCATGGGCAACGCGTCGTTCCAGGGTGTCATCGGCATCGCCGACGCGACCACAGTCTCCGGGGCGTTCCGCTACGGATTCAGCGATTACCTCGACGGACGCCTGAAGCTCGGGTTGTACGACGGCGACGAGGATGCGGAAATTGTCTTCGGCGCCGACATGACGTTCCAGGTGTGGACGGTCAGCCAGCAGTCGCGCAATCCGATCGAGCTGGCCTTCGGCGGGATGTTCGAGTTTGTCAGCCCCGGCGATGCCACCATATGGCAGCTGGGCGGATACTCAATCGGCTCCTATCCGTTTCTACTCAACAACGGCATGACGCTCTCGCCTTATGGCCGGCTCAATATCCGGGTAGAGAATTACTCTATCGACTACCCCGACGATTTCCCGCTTGACGACGCCGACGACTCGGAACTGGAGTTCGGGTTCAACGGCGGGGCGATGCTCAGGATCAACGAGACCATCAACGCCTACGGCGAATTTCAGATCGACGGGAACGACGGCGTGTTCTTCGGAATAGAATTCCTGGTGATGTAAGAAAGGTGAACGCTTGCCGCCACGGTCGACCGTGGCGGCATCCAATACATGACATATCTCGACGCAATCATACTCGGCATCATCCAGGGCCTGACCGAATTCCTGCCGGTTTCCTCGAGCGGACACCTCGTGCTGGCTCAGGAGCTCCTGGGGGTCAAGGAACCGGGGATCACATTCGAGGTGATGGTGCACTTCGGCACCCTCGTGGCGGTGATCATATACTTCCGCACCCAGATTGCCACGCTCGTCCGGGCGGCGTTCGACCTGACGATGGTGCAGGAGCGGAAGATGATCCTGTTCCTGATTATCGGGACAATCCCGGCGGGATTGGCCGGCGTGCTGCTGGAGGACTTCTTCGAAAAGACGTTCGGAAACCCGGTGGAGACGTCGATCGAGCTGATTATCACCGGCCTGATACTCCTGGCGACGCGGTACTTCCTGCGGGGGAACAAGCCGGTTACGGCCACGAACTCCTTTGTGATGGGTATCGGGCAGGCGGTGGCGATTCTCCCGGGAATTTCGCGATCGGGGAGCACCATCGCGGCCGGGATCTTCTGGGGCGTGAGCCCCGCGGTGGCGGCCGAGTTCTCCTTCCTGCTGTCGATCCCGGCGATCGCCGGGGCGATTGTGTTCAAGATGGACGATCTGGCAGGGGTGACCGGGGCGCTGGCCGGGCAATATGCGGTTGCCACGGTCTTTTCGTTCGCGTTCGGGCTGGCCGCGGTCAGCGGCCTTCTGGCCGTGGTCCGGCGGGGAAAACTCGAGTACTTCGCATACTACTGCTTTGCAGTCGGGGCGCTCGGGCTGTATATTTTCCTTTAGTATGAAGCGTATCCTCGTCGTCCGGTTCGGATCGCTGGGCGATATCATTCTCTCGTCGTCGGCGGTGCTCAACCTCAAACTGAGCTTTCCAACCGCCCGGCTGACCTATCTCACCAAAGCCCGCTTTGCGCCGGTGGCGGCGTGTTTCGACGGCGTGGACGACGTCGTTTCCCTCGACGAGCGCGCCGGGGCATCGGGCCTCATCCGCCTGCTCCTTTATCTCGACCGCCTGAATTTCGACGCCATCGTGGATCTTCACGGCAATCCTCGCTCGTGGTTGACCCGGCAGCTCGTGACGGCGACACACAAGGCGGTGTATCCGAAACGCCGTCTGGAACGGAGGCGCCTGGTGAGAGGCGGGGAGAAACCCTTCGGGTGGCCGCATACGATCGACCTGTACAACCAGGCTGTGGCTGCGGTGGGCGGGACGACTCCGGCATTCCGTCCGCGGCTGCGAGTCGATGCCGGCGTGTCTCTGCCGGACGAAATACAGGCGCTCCTGCAAGAGCACAGACTGGTGGTCACAATCGCACCCGGGGCGGCGCATCCGAACAAGCAGTGGCCGATCGAGCGCTTCTGTGCTCTGGCGGCGGAACTCAACCGGCGG